>CAJWWL010000073.1 GCA_913048125.1 uncultured Opitutia bacterium
CCAACATTGAAGACACCACACATGGACTCCATCGCTGCAAACGGTATCGTCTTTGATCGTTTCTACGCATCAGCTCCAGTATGCTCACCAACTCGTGCTAGCGTGATGACAGGACGCAACCCCATCCGCGTTAATGTACCTAACCATGGTCACTATCTTCGGCCTCACGAAATCACGATCGCCGAAGCCCTTAAGTCTGCTGGATATGTAACCGGTCATTTCGGTAAATGGCACATTGGTTCCGTTCAGGCGGATAGTCCAACCTCCCCAGGTGGCGCTGGATTCGACGAGTGGCTATCTGGCCTAAATTTCTTCGACATTGATCCTTATCTTTCCCGAAACGGAAAATATGAGCAGATTAAGGGACAAGGCTCCGTAATTGCCATGGACGCAACAATTGAGTTTCTCAAAAAACACAGTGCTGAGAAAAAACCCATATTTGCGGTGACCTGGTTCCCTGCCCCGCATGCCCCACACCATGAGAAACCAGTAAGCTTGCCTGACCGCATCCAGCCCTATGAAGGTAAAAACTCTGGCTACTATCGAGAAATCCAACTTATCGACCAACAACTGGGGAGGCTTCGATCAGCGTTACGGGAAATGGACATAGCTGAAAACACTCTGTTGTGGTATACCAGTGATAACGGCGGACTGGTGATGGAACACTCGGGCGGACGTGAGAGGAAGGGCAGTATTTACGAAGGAGGCTTACGAGTCCCCTCAATTCTTGAATGGCCTGCGAAGTACAAATCAAAGAAGATAAACGTACCTGCATACAGTTCAGACATCTACCCGACTCTACTTGGTATAACAGGTACAACCGTAAAGAACCAACCGCTTCTCGACGGTGTAGATCTTACTGAAATCATTTCTGGTGCAAAGACCAAGCGTCCAGCCATGGGTTTCTGGCACCAGTTCACCAATGGACAAAGTACTTGGAATGACCGAATCATCCGCACTTTGATGGAGGCTCAAAAGGAAGGTAAAGCCAATCCTCACCCAGAACGCCTTCTAAAGAACGTCAACCAGTTCCCCAAATTAACGAAAGGCCAATACAATGGTCATGCTGCATGGAACCAATGGCCGTGGAAACTCCACCGAATCCAATCGCGAGGCAATGTCAAACTGGAGCTTTATAACCTTGAGAAGGACCCAATGGAAGCAACTGATCTCTCCCTTAAACAACCCGAACGAACGAAATCCATGCGGACTGATCTCGAAGCTTGGCAAGCCTCTGTGTTCAATAGCCTCGAAGGCAAAGACTATTCAAAAAAATGAAGCACCTCACCTTATCCATCCTATTTGTATCGGCTATTTTCTCGAAGCCTGCACTAGAGGCAGGAAAGCCCAACTTTGTGATTATCTTCACTGATGATCAGGGCTATGCGGATATTGGTTGCTTTGGTTCAACTGACATTCGGACACCACGCCTCGACCAAATGGCTAAAGAAGGCATGAAGTTTACTTCCTTCTACGGCCAGCCAATTTGCGGACCATCGCGTGCTGCACTTATGACCGGCTGTTATCCAATGCGAGTCGCAGAGAGAGGTAATATTAAACAGGTACACCCGATACTACATAGTGAGGAAGTTACTATTGCCGAAGTACTAAAAAAAGAAGGCTACACTACGGCTTGCTTTGGAAAATGGGATCTAGCAAAGCATGCCCAACGGGGTTTCTTCCCAGACCTCATGCCAAACTTCCAAGGCTTCGACTACTTTTATGGTACGCCGACGAGTAATGATGGGCTGGTCAACCTTTACCGGGACTGCCATCTCATCGAAGAGAAATCAGACATGTCCACGCTGACCGAGCGCTATACCGACGAGGCAATAGCTTTCATGCAAAAGAACAAATCGAAACCTTTCTTTGTTTATGTTCCGCATACAATGCCTCACACTCGACTCGACGCATCGCCAAGATTTAAGGGAAAGAGTAAACGCGGACTCTACGGCGACGTTATTGAAGAAATCGACTTTAATACAGGGCGCATTATCGATGCTGTTAAGGAGCTTGGGCTCGCTGAAAATACCTATATCCTGTTCACTAGTGACAACGGCCCTTGGCTCATCAAAAACAAGGACTATGCAGATGGACGCCTCCGCACAGACCATGGCGGCTCGGCTGGTCTTTTAAGAAGCGGCAAGGTCTCAACTTTCGAGGGAGGAGTCCGCGTACCTACAATCCTATGGGGACCGGGACGGGTACCTGCAAAAACCACCTGCGACAAACTGGCAAGCACATTGGATATGATGCCAACCCTAGCAGCACTTGCTGGGACAAAGCCCCCTCCAGATCGTGTAATTGACGGAGAAAACATCACCCACTTGTTCCACGGACAGTTCGAAGAAGCTAATCCAGATAAAGCCTTTTATTACTATCTAAGAATGCATCTTCAAGCCGTCCGACAGGGCAATTGGAAACTTCACCTTGTACGTGAAGCTAAACCAATTGGTTCAGCACCGTTCAGCAACAACGTTCACATCGGTCCTGCTGATCGCATCGGTTTCGACAAACCCTTCCTCGTCGACCTTAAAAACGACATTGGCGAGACTACCAATGTTGCAGATTCCCATCCCAAAGTCGTTAAGCGTCTTCTTGCTCTCGCGGAGTCGATGCGCGAGGATCTAGGTGACTACGACCGAGTCGGTAAAAATATGCGCTTCTTCGACCCCCTAGAACACCGCCCCTCGAAACCACCAGTTCCCTCTTCTCGAAAAAAAAGACCTAAAAAGTGAAAAGAGTATCGGGAATTATCCTGCTCGCACTACTTTCCCTTTTAGGGCAAGCGGCTTTAGGAAAGAGCAAGCCAAACCTACTCATCGTCGTAGCAGATGATCTGGGTTGGGCCGATGTAGGGTACCACGGTTCTAAAATCCCAACCCCAAATCTCGATAAACTCTGCAAAAATGGAGTAGAGTTGGATGCACATTATGTCGCGCCAATGTGCACACCTACCCGAACCGCTCTGCTTACAGGTCGCTACTGGAGTCGTTTTGGAAACACGACTGCGCAAAATGAGCAAGTTTTACCATTTGGCACAGTTACCATAGCCTCTGCGTTTCAAGATAGTGGCTATGCAACCTTCATCTCTGGCAAGTGGCATCTAGGGTCCTTAAAGAAATGGGGACCTTTGCAGTTTGGTTTTCAAAATTCTCACGGCTCTCTGGCTGGCGGAGTTAACCCATGGAATCATCTCTACAAACCCGGGCCCTATTCGGTAACTTGGCATCGTAATGATGAACTCATCAAGCAGGAGGGTCATGTTACCGATCTCATCACAGAGGAAACAGTTCGATTTATTGAGAAAAAACGAGAAGAGCCTTTTTTCATATACGTTCCATTCACTGCACCTCACATACCAATTGATGAACCTCAAAAGTGGCTCAATCGTTGCAAGCATATCCCCGAAGAGCGAAGACAGTATGCCGCCTGCGTGACGCATCTAGATGATTCAGTCGGAAAATTTATCGAAACAATTGATCGAATCGGCCAACGCGAACAAACCATTGTTCTTTTCTTTTCTGATAATGGTGGGCACCTCAACGCCAACCCAAAAAGTCTATATCCGAAAACAGTGGAAAAAGCCCGAAAGGTTGGGCTAAACACACCTTTACGAGGACAGAAAGGCCAAGTTTATGAGGGAGGAATCAGGACCCCAACGTTCATAAACTGGCCAGGCAAACTGAAGCCAACCAAGATCACTTCTCCTCTACACGTTTCGGACTGGATGCCGACTCTCTGCAAGCTCATTGGCTATAAACCCGAGCAAGAACTTAATTGGGACGGCCAAGACATCTGGCCGATACTCTTAGGCAATTCGAAGACTCCCCAATCTCGCGTCTTATATACCAAGGGACCTGGAGGTAGATCCACTGCCCTGCGTGAAGGAGAATGGAAACTTATCCGCCATGGCTCTGGCGAAAAAGGTAAATTCGAACTCTTCAACATCATAAAAGACCCAAATGAGAAAAAAGACCTTGCTCGCGCAAAACCAAAAATTGTCGACCGACTCCACGAAATGATGCTTCAAGAGAGCATGCTTGATAACGATTCAATTCCCTCACCTTAAGACTGAAGACATGAAAATCACTCTACTCACCCTAGCCTTTTTAACCGCGATTTTCACAAATTTGGCAAACTCTCTAAGTGCTTCAAAGCCCAACATCGTCTTCATCCTATGTGATGATCTTGGCTATGGCGACATCCACTGTATGGCACCCGAGACCTCAAAGATCAAAACTCCAAACGCTGACAATCTCGCCAAACAAGGCACAATTTTCACTGATGCCCACTCTGGTTCATCCGTCTGTACGCCCACTCGCTATGGTCTTCTGACAGGACGATACAGTTGGCGCACGCGATTACAGAAGGGGGTAGTCACAGGATTTGCCCCAAGTCTAATTGCGAAGAGCCGACCAACAGTTGCAAGTTTCCTCAAAGCTCAGGGCTACCATACTGCCTGTATCGGCAAGTGGCACCTCGACTTCCAGTACCTAGACCCTGACTCTAAAAAAGCCTTTACGCAAAAGGAGCACAAACTTCCTCCCGTAGGAGCCCTCATCCCAGATGGACCTATACATCGGGGATTCGACTTCTACCATGGATTTCATCATGCTCGCAATATGAAGGCCGTGATCGAAAATGATCGTGTAATTTCCCACGATGACGAAATCAACATGCTTCCACGCCTGACTGAGCAATCTGCAACCTACATTGACTCCAGAGCAGATAAAAAAGAACAGCCATTCTTCCTTTATGTCCCTTTAGGGTCTCCTCACACTCCAATTGTCCCTTCCAAAAAGTGGCAGGGGAAAAGCGCGTTGGGCAAGTATGGAGACTTCGTTATGGAGACCGATAATGTAATCGGCGTTATATCTAAGGCCCTCAAACGCAACGGCATGACCGACAATACACTGGTAATTTTCACTAGTGACAATGGTTGCTCCAAAGCAGCAGGAATCCCAAATCTACGGAATCAAGGCCATCATGTGAGCGCTCATCTTCGCGGAAGTAAAGCAGACATCTGGGATGGTGGTCACCGAGTTCCATTCATTGCACGCTGGCCAAACAAGATTAAAGCTGGTGCAAGCAATGATGAACTGTTCTGTCTTGTAGACTTCTTCTCAACTGCTGCCGACATTGTTGGATCTGACTCCCCATCTGGTTCCTGTGAAGATAGTGTAAGCTTCCTGCCCGCTCTTCTGGGAAAAACAATCCCCAAATCCTCCCGACCGGGCATCATCCATCACTCCTTTAGTGGCCATTTTGCTTACCGGATGGGGAAATGGAAACTTGTTCTAGCTAGAGGTTCTGGCGGATGGTCATCCTCTAATGAACGCGCATCGACCAGAGCTCCTGAAGCTCAACTCTATGACATGGAGGCCGACCCCAGCGAACAAAACAACCTATATCTGGAAAAGCCCGATGTAGCTAAGCGGCTCCTGATTCAACTCAAAGCTGATGTTGCCAATGGCCGCAGCGTAAAAGGTCCAAAGTCAAAAAATGATATCCCACTTGAAGGTATAAATATCTGGAAGAGCGGACGCGGCGAAGCAGCGAAGGCAGCAGACGAAAAGCCAAAGAGTAAGAAAAAGAAAAAAGCCAGCTGATGTTCATACGACTGCTTATAGTCCTAATCTGTTCATCGGTCAGTTGGGCATCTCCTCAGTCTAAGCAGCTACCACGCATCGATCCTAAAGGTATCGGTGGGACGCTCATTCTAGCAGGAAGCGAAACGACAGAAAGAGCCGTAACAGCCTTCGTGAAGGCCTCAGGTCAACTAGAAGAAAACAAAAACATATTGTTCTTCTCTGGCGGCGATTCCCAGACTACGCAACAAGCCCGCCGCATCCTCAAAGGCCTTGTCCCGGAAGACCGCCTATGCCAAACCTGCGACACCAAAGAACTTCTCCACCAACTCGATAAAGCCCAAGCCCTCTGGATCGCAGGCGAAACCACAGAAGCACTTCTGCCCCACGACGACGCCCTGCAAAACTTCCTGCGCTCTGGCAAGGCCATCGGAACCTCCGCCAACATCCACGCGCTGGGACTACTCCCCGACGCCCACCTTAGCGCATTAACCAATGAAGAACTTCTTGAACGCGACTCCCACCTTGTCGTCTACGAACTGGACGCTGACGCAGCACTGCTCGTTCGAGGACGCCTCATCCGAAACATTGGACCGGGCAAAGTCCGCATCCGACGCAACACACGAAAAGGTCAGCCTCCAAGCACTCTCACCCTCTCTCCGGAAAACCCAATCGCCGACCTCACTGCCCTGCGACGAACCGCCCGTGATGCCACCCTCCAACCTCCAACCAAGCCATCCAAATCCATTGTTCGCCGCGGCACACTCATCCTCATCGGTGGAGGAGGTATGCCAGGTGGTATACTGGAACGTTTCATCCAACTGGCTGGAGGTAAGGACTCCCGCATCATCGTCCTGCCAACAGCTGCCCCTGATCCAATCCGAAAGCCCTACCGCATTGAAACAGCTTTCCTTAAAGCAGGAGCGGGTAAAGTAACCGTACTACCTGGACGCACCTTGGCAAAAGTAGAAAGTCCCAGATATATCTCAGCTTTAGAGGAGGCGACAGGATTGTGGTTTGGAGGGGGACGGCAATGGCGCTTCGTAGACGCCTATCTAGGCACCAAGGCACATCCCCTTATGCAAAATGTACTTAAACGTGGTGGAGTTATCATGGGAAGCTCCGCTGGAGCATCTATACAAGCGGAGTACCTAGTTCGTGGCAACCCCCTGAGCAATCTTGATATGATGGCCCTTGGATACGAGCGTGGACTGAACTTTCTTCCTGGAGTTGCTGTAGACCAGCACTTCTCACAAAGAAACCGGTTCAATGATTTAAAAGCTCTAACCAAGGCTAAACCCCAACTTTTAGGGATAGGAATTGACGAATCAACGGCCCTCATCGTCAGAAAAGCAATCGGTGAGGTGGCGGGTAGAGGTAAGGTATTTTTCTATGATAATCGAGCCAGCAACGAACCAAAGCAAAGCGCCGTATCAAATAGAGAGCGCTTCAACCTTGTGACGCGCAAGATAATCAAAGAAGTGAAATAGCTGGCTATACTCTGCGCTAAAAAGTTATTTCACGACCATAACACCACGCATAATGACCCAATGCCCAGGGAATGTACACAGATAGGGATATTCGCCGGGCTTCTTTGGAGCGGTGAAGCGCAAGGATTCCGCCGAATCCGGCTTGAGCATATTGGTGTGAAAGAGGACTTTTGAAGACTTTGGCAGAAACTGGCCCTCTTTGACAGAAGCTGGATCTTTGGCCATCTCATTGGCGGCAAGACCAACTTCTTCTAATGCTCCAGGTTGAACAATCACAAGATTGTGCGCAGTAGCATCAGGATTGATAAAGTCTAGGCGAACAGGTTGTCCTGGCTTCACTTCAAAGCGTGTGACATCGAATAGCATGCGTTCGCGTAAACAAGAGATTCGGATACGCTTGAGATTCTTCTGACTATCGAACTGAGAGTGCTGAGCTGCAGTCCCAGGAGGCTGGAGCTTCTGGTTACGAGTGAACCCACCCATGAACTTGGCTAGTTCAGGTCTAGATTGGGAGATCTGTTCATTATCCTGCCAGAGTGGTTTTATCTTTTTAGAACCGAGAGAAGTACGGATGGCGTAACTGAGATGCTTTTCGTGAGGATGTCCAAGGGTATCGAGAAGGGCTGAGAGAGCAGTTGGTGTCCCTACATAGCTCGTGGCAATAGCAGCTTCCATCCGCACAAGACCATTCTTGTCATTCGCAGCCTTACGAAGCAGTTGAGAACTCTTTTCTCTCGGTAATCCGGCAAAGAGATAGCGCAGTTGTTTGGTAGCAGCGGCACGCGCATGATGATTATCGCAGGCAAGAAGTTCCTCAAGTAGCTCGTAGTTAGCAGATTTGATATTGCGATAAGCCCACAGAGCTTCGAGTTGGTGATGGCGATAGCGTGAATCAGCTGAGTCGAGGTTGGCGACCCACTTATCGAGTGCAGCTCGCAGCTCTACGGGATCCTTTTCACGAAGTTCGCGCTTAGCCCAGTACCGATAGCGGTATTCAGGACGCTTGAGAATTTCAAGCAGTTCAGAGATACTGGCGCCATGAAAGCGAGGAGCCTTTTGAGGCTTGGCCCCCTTGGGAAGAATCCTAAAGATCCGGCCGGCAATACGGTCTCGACGCTTGTCGCGTAAGGAATATTGAGCGTGGCCCTTGATCGGATTGTACCAGTCACAGACATACATTCCGCCATCTGGCCCATAGCGAAGGTCTACTGGGATGAAGCTCAGATTCTTTGAAAAAATGAGATCGCCCTGATAGCTTTCATCATATCCAAACTCTGACTCGACCCACTTGTGAATTTCAACGCGATTGGTGGGCTTGTACCGCACTTTGATAAAACTGCCTTGCAAGTCCTTGGGCCAGTTGGGGAAGTCGATAAACTCTTGTCCGCATGTACCTGAATAAGCGCGAAGCCCAGAGGGTTTTGGATGCTGGTCGGGATAGGCAGGGTCTAGGGCATGAAAAGCTTCGGCGAAGATCGGATGACTGGCCATGTGATTACCCCAGTCATCGAAGGTGACTCCCCAAGGGTTCGTGCTGTGGTAGGTCCCGAAGCTGGTGAGTCGGTGCGTCTTAGGTTCATAGCGAAACCACCCGCTGTTACGTTGGCGCACGGGACCATAGGGAGTCTCAACCTGAGAATGATGGAAGATGGACTCGCGAAAGATAAGATCACCGTCGGGAGTCCAAGTAAAGTCATGCAGAGCGTGGTGAGAGTCTTCACATCCAAAGCCGCTGAGGACCTTACGACGGAAGTCAGCTTTACCGTCTCCGTCGGTATCCTTAAGGAAGGTCATGTCTGGCTCTTCTGAGACATAGACTCCGCCATCTCCGAATTCAAAAGAAAGAGGAATGTGTAGGTCGTCTGCCCAGACTGTGGACTTGTCAGCTCGTCCATCCCCGTCAGTGTCTTCGAGTATTACCATCTTGTCATTTGGCTCATTACCCGGATAGACATGCGGGTAGGTTGTGGAACAGCTCACCCAGAGACGGCCCTTTGAGTCCCAGCGCATCTGAATAGGACAGGCAAGCTCAGGAAAGTCATCTTCACTCGCAAAGATATTTACCTCGAAGCGAGGGTCGACATTGAAGGCTTTAAGTTCGTCTGACGGCTTAAGAAACTGGTTCGCTCCACGGCCCTGAGAGGTTTCTGGTAGTGGCGGTGCATTGGAATCATCAATGACTGATGGCACCTGATGTCCACTAGCAATTGAGTGAATACGGCTATCCCGATTAGCTGTGAGAATATCAAAATTACGCATGGCTGGAAGGAAGTCCAGATAGCCATAGCGACCACGACGTCCGCCAGTGTAGTAGAAGGTATTTACAGGGCGAAAACGCCGAAAGAATTGTTTATTTTTTTCAGTTACAGCCTGTCGTACAGATTCATCCAACTTAGGCGGCGCTTTCTTAAAGAGTTGTTGAAAGACTTTCTCGGCGAAGACTTCATAACCAGATGCCTCAAGATGGATACCGTTAAAAGTTAGATCCGTACCAGGTGATTCCATTGCCTCCTTGAGAGGGTTAAAAGCATCGACAAAGCCTACGTTCATAGTCGCAGCAACCTCTTTCATAACCTTGGTGTAGGCTGCTAGGTTGGGGTTGTTAAGATTAGCGGCATCAACACCCTCAACATTTTCGTTGGGAATTGGAGAGATGAGGACAATACGCGGAGCGCTTTTTCCGTTAAAAGCCTGAGCACGTAGCTTATCGATATACTGTGTGAGTTTAACGCGGAATTGCGGAAGCCCGGCCTCTCCAGCAAAAGACTCGTTGAAACCAAAGGCGGCGAAGATCAAGTCAGCATTCATCCACGCAAGATGCTGTTCCGTGCTGGCAAAATTGTCAGGACGAGGTTGCAGGTCTAGTTCATCTGCCGACCAAGCAAGGTTGCGCATGACAAGTTCTTTGTCGGGATGAGCTTGATGAATGAGTGCTTCAAGGTGACCGTGATCCCCTGCCCGCTCAAGCAGTGTGTTACCAATAAAGGCGATGCGTTCCCCCTTTGTGAACTCGAGCGGTAGATGGGTCGCAATGGGTTTGGCTTGAACTGGTCTAGGTGCAGTTCTTGCATCTATATTGAATGGCTCAAACTCTTTGGAGTTCTTAGATGGCGGAGGTGAGGGCTTAGATTTAGAAGCTACATTTTGGACTTTTGGTTTACCGCTATTGGCGAGCCCCTGTATATTTGCTTTTTGTGGAACAGTTTTGCCAGCAGCCCAATGAATACCGTTTACGAAAAGCCGAACAAAGTTGGGATCACTGAAACTTCCGATATGACCAATAGAGGTATAGAAGACGCGACCACCCCATTTATTTTCCCAAACCCAAGCAACCTCCTCAGTCATAGTCTTCTGTAGATTGTGCGTACCGAAAGCGTTTGTTGCCTTGCCCACTTTCCTGGAATGTCCTGTTCCATTGAGGAGGATAGTGGCATCCTTTGGGGGTTGCACAAGGTATAGAGTACCAGAAGCGGTAACAGGCTTGGACGTGTCAAAGCCGTTCAGTATGGGATGTTTAGCTGCTGACTTTGCAATACTGACTTCGGTCTGGCCTTGTAAATGAATGTAATACTTGGAACCAAGGGCCTCCCTACCGAAGCCATCATTCCACTTTGCCTCAGGTGAGGATTTCGGGTAGGCAAAGGCATGCGTACTTGTTCGGAAACCGACCACAGGCTTACCTGACTCCAGATAATCTGTCACGTGCTTAAGCTGATCCTTCGGTAAGGTGAGAAAACGAAGGTAGAAAATAGCAACATCAGCGCTCTTAAGCTTTTCCAGACCAGGAATCCCCATCTTATTACGCTCAGGGTTACCGGGGGCGGAAACAACAGTTGTGTCGAAACCAAAAGCCTCCATTTCCTTGGCTAACTGTGGCATCGACTGCCCCGGATTGTAGTGGGGTGTACCAACGACAAAAACAGCGTGAGGCTTCTTTTCTGCCAGAAGGAGATTACTGGAAAACAGACCTAAAAAAAGGACTAGGAGGGAGAAAATTGTAATGCACTTCATAACTTTGCCACACATTGACTTCGAGTGGTAATGTAGGCAAGGATTGATACTCGATGCGTAAGCTAAATCCTTACGCTAATACGAAAATAGGTACCTATTAAGCAGTACCCAGCAGCACCCTTTTAATCTCAGGCTATTTGCTTACGCCAAATGCCCTGCAAACTGCTGATGAGCAGCATGCCATTGGTGTATCGCCTCACGTAGTTCGGTGACAGCAGCATCGAATTGGGCACGCAATTCAGCTACTTGATCCTTGGTAAGGTCTAGACTACGCTTCATTGCTCTGCCGTATTCACCCTTGGCTTTCTCCCAAGCTTTTGCTGCATCAGATAATTTTTCGCCTGCATCGGTAAACAGAGCCTGAGCTTTTTCACAAACAGGGTGCGGTCGACTGGAAAGCTTTTGGCTAAGCAATAGATCCTTCTGTCGAATCTCAGCGAGCATAATCTTTTCATTTGGAACGCGTTTCAGTCCACTAACAAGACCGATTTTGGAGAGAGCCCAAGCTATCCATTTTGTTGGATCGAATTGCCAACCCTTCACACCATTTCGGTAATCGTATTGGAACTGGTGATGGTAATTGTGATAGCCTTCTCCAAACGTGAACAAAGCCATGAGCCATGAATCACGGGCAGAGTTGGTAGAAGAATATGGCTGTTTGCCAATGCAATGGCAGAGGCTGTTGATAAAAAATGTGCAGTGGTGCACAGCTACAAGGCGAGCCATGCCACCGATGAGTAGCCCTGCCCATGCACCAAGAACACCGTCCAGCATGTAACCCAAGAGGGTTGGAAGACCGAAACCTAAACCTATCCCGATGACCGCCCACCAACGATGTTGCCAGCGGATCAAAGGATCACGCTCAAGGTCCTTCACATTATCTAGGGTCTTTTCGAGATCCCGCCGAAACATAATCCAGCCGATGTGTGCATGCCAAAAGCCAAGTTGAATATTGTAGGGGTCGTGGTCGTGGTCAGTATGCTTGTGATGGCGACGATGGTCGGAACACCAGTTGAGAGCGGAGTCCTCCATTGCAGTCGCGCCACTTAGCAGTGAGAGCAGGCGTACAGGCCAGCTTGCCTCGAAAGCGCGATGAGATAACAACCTATGGTACCCAAATGTGATACCAAGTCCTGAGAAAATAAAGAACCCGACAAACATCAGGAGGTAGGCCCATCCGGTGATTTCAGAAAGATTGAACCAAAGGAAGATGGGTACCCCAATTAACGTCCCTAGAAAGGTTGTAGTAAGAAAGAGACTTCGGCCCCAGTTTATAGTTTGCAGGGAATAAGAAGGTTGATCGCTCATCTATGTAGTATTGTGGTTTTAAGCACTGCCTGAGAAAAAATAAGATTTTAGGTCACACCAATCCCAAAGCAGACATAAAATTGTGCGTTGGTCATCCCTGGGAGATTATCTCTATTATAAAAACAATGACTACCACCAAAAAATATGTTGATTTTAAAATTGCAAGAAATGAAGCAATAACAGCTGTTGGTTCTACCGCAATAATAGAGGCAGCATATGCTGAAGGTGTTATTGGTATAGCAACATAAATAACCAAAAAGGGTAATAAATGCTCAACTTTTTTCAAAATTTATTTCAAAGTGGTAGTGGTAGTAATATACTAAGATATCCTTATGAGGCACTTTCTTCTGCTACTGATTATCTGCAGATTGATATCTTAGAGTATGTTCCTGTGGCAAAAAATAGTCAGAATATAAGTGGTAGTAGTAGTTTAGTAAGTGCTCCTGGAAGTCGAAGAAATAGTTTAAATAACCGAGTTGGATATAGATCAATTGGTGGACTAACAAATCGTGTATTAAAAGACACTGGAACAATTTTACTTCAAATTCCGTCACAAGTTCAAGATGGTAATAGTGCTAATTATGGTGACAGTAAAATGAATGGGGTTGTAGCTGCTGCAGCAGGAGCCGCAGGATCCATAATCAAAGGCATAGAACTCGATAATATTAAAGGATCAGTTAATAAAGTTGGTGGTGAACTTAAAGGCACAGCTGAAAAAGCAATGGAAAGTGCTGGTGGTGGATCTGGAATTCAAGATATCGCAACTAAATATTTTACTTCAGCAGCTGTGGGTGCTCTTGGTGGTAATGTTTCAGTCAATCAATTACTAGCAAGGCAGAATGGAGAGATTTTTAATCCAAATATGGAACTTCTTTTTAATGGTCCGACACTTAGAAATTTTCGTTTTTCATTTAAAATGACTCCAAGAAGTAGTGCCGAGGCAGAACAAGTCAAGTTAATTATAAGATCATTTAAAAGAAACATGGCACCTAAAACTGCTGCATCAGCAAATAAAT
>CAJWWL010000074.1 GCA_913048125.1 uncultured Opitutia bacterium
AACATGGTCGCGATGGGAATGGGTTAGACAGATAGCTTCCAGCTCTAAACCACGTTTTTCTAGGAGTTCTAAAATTGCTGAGCTATCGATTCCAGTATCGAATAAAATCGCCTTCTTTGTATCCGGAACTTCAACTAAGTAGGCATTTACGATCATTTCTCCGAAGTTCGTGTGGAAAATATGAAGACCCTCAATGTTCGGCTGTTCGGGAAACCAGGATTTTTCTGCTGAGGCTATGAGTGCATTAGTATCAAGTCCAAGCTCTGGAGCAACCTGACGGATGAGTTCAACGTCACTGCTCCCGTTTCGAAGCGAGTGAATATCTGAGCGTTCTAGACCAGATCGATCAGCAAGCGTACCAGTGTCAATACCAAGTCCCCGTTGGGCTTTGCTTATGATATCTTCTGAAAAATCTTCTAGAGGAATAGCCATGGCCTAAACAGAGCTAGGCGGCACCCACTTTATTAGAATGGGTCCCAAAATGTTCGCTCTGTTCCTCCGCGTGATAGGAGGAGCGAACTAGAGGGCCTGATTCTACGACGTCAAAGCCAATATCTAGGGAGAACTTTTTCCAATCTTCAAACTCTTCTGGAGTAACCCATCGGTCAACTGGCACATGGTCCGGTGTGGGTTGAAGGTATTGACCAAGTGTCAGGATGTTTACCTCTGCAGAACGAAGGTCTTTCAATGCCTTGCCAATCTCTTCTGGTTTTTCTCCGATACCTAGCATTAAGCCTGACTTTGTCGTGAAGTTCCTCTCTCCTGCATGGCGAAGGACATCTAACGATCTTTGATAGGCGGCGGTTCTACGGATCGGCTTCTGCAAGCGTTCGATGGTTTCAAGGTTGTGATTGAAGATGTCAGGTTGAGCGTCAAGGACAGTGTCAAGGTGGGTCATGTCGCCTTTGAAATCGGGCGTGAGAACTTCGATAGCAGTATCAGGACAGCGATTTCGGATTGCACGAATAGTGCGCGCCCAGACGTTGGCTCCGCCATCTTTTAGGTCGTCTCGGGCCACAGAAGTAATCACACAATGTCTTAAGCCCATTCTAGCGACGGCATCAGCAACACGGGGTGGTTCTGCGAGATCTAGCTCAGTTGGCTTTCCAGTTTGAACTGCACAAAAAGTGCATGCTCGCGTACAAACGTTGCCGAGAATCATTAAGGTTGCCGTGCCCCTAGACCAGCATTCGCCCATATTGGGGCATTGCGCACTTTGGCAGACGGTGTGTAGATCGTTATTGTCAACGATACCTCGTATTTGTCGGTATGCTGGGCTGGTAGGTAGCTTAGCGCGGAGCCATCTTGGTTTGCGTTCAGACATTTTGTTTCGCCAGCGTTGACGAATAGCTTATAGAATTCAACTGGAATTCGATATGGCTACATATTAATGCTGCCTTGCTGCCTCTTTTGTGAATTTACGCAGATTGTAATCAGTCTATGGAGGAAAGATTTGCATCTTGCTTTACCTTCTTACGGATTGGTAAAGCATCAGGCTTAAGTATCGCCGGTTCGGGATTAAGGGAAGGCTCAGCATTGGCTTCAGTAATCGCTTGATCTATAGCGCTCTCCAACTTCTCAATATCGATTCCTTCCCAAGCGGAAGGGTCTGATAGCGCATCCAGGACGGCCTTTTGGTTGCCTAGCTTCTGCCATTGCCCCTGATTTACTAAGCTAATCAGGTCGGAGTCCTTTAAGAGCTTTCTCACACGGGGTGAGTTGAGGAGTTGGCGTGCCTCCGAACTTTGCATAAAATGGTTTCGAGCCTTACGGTTGCGGGTGAAGAAAGTAAGCTTTGAGGCAATGCGAAAAGTTCGAGTGTCAAGGGGTTCAATATTGGAGACCACTTCTGTTAGTGGTGTCTGATTGACGAAGCTTAGTGCTCCTCCCATGTATTCGACCCAGCGCGGCATTGGTTTTATTGGGTTTTTCGAAGTGTCTTTTTGTGCAACTCCATATTTTCCCTCAACCTGTTCCCAGGCATTAAAAAACTCGTATGCATACCGCGTCCCTAGAGCAAACAATGCAAGTACTCCTAGGTTTGTGGCGAATCCAAGTACCGCTCCGCCAATTCCGTATCCCATTCCTCCTCCTTGCACGTCCCTTGTTTTCTTAAAAATACAATAAGCTATTGCTAAGAGCACAAGATAGCTGATCAGAAACGAGTAGAAGAAAGATGCCAACTCAAGCGCCAACTTCGGAACTTGAATGCGACTTTCAAGAAATCCTGCAATGTCTGAACGGAAATACCATGATGTCCAACTTGTAGCGGATAAAATTACGAGGTTTGCCAATTTGCGAGGAAAGCCCTGTTTCCATCCAGACCAAGTACCTTGTATTAGATAAAGTCCAGCCAGTCCAAGTACTACCAGTCCTGGTATCGTTAACCAGCCAGTTGAACTCAATGTTTCAATCGCATTGTCCATATTTTTTGCCCAAATTCCCGTTTGCACGGGTTTAAAAACTCACCACATCCATTCATGCACAAACCCTTTTCATTTTCAAGGCTCCACTTTTCTAGAGCTGGACTTTTTCCTCGCCTCCAGAAATGAAATTTAAAGGATTCGCAAATTCTCTCACTTCAATTCATGGACAATCCAAAAACACAGGAAGAACAGTCCCACGACCAGCACGCTGTCCGTCTGCAAAAGCTGCAAAATCTTCGTGATGCAGATGCTGATCCCTACAGCGGGAACTGCGATCAAACTCACACATCTGCTCAGGCAAAGGCTCTATATGAAAAACTTGGGCTGGAGGAGACAGAAGAGACCGTCTCGGTAGCTGGTCGCATTGTGACCTTTCGCGTCATGGGAAAGGCTACATTCCTCAAGATTCAGGATCGAGAGGGCGTTTTGCAGATTTATGTTAAACGAGATGAGGTTGGAGAGGAGGAGTACAAGGTTTTCAAGAAACTGGATCTAGGTGACATCATCGGAGTTACTGGACCACTGTTCGTTACGAAGACTGGCGAGGTCACCGTTCGTGCCCATAGCTACGCGCTAGTCTGCAAGGCTTTACGTCCACTGCCTGAAAAATGGCACGGACTCTCAGATAATGAACAGATCTACCGTCAGCGTTATCTAGACTTGATTGTAAATGAGCAGTCTCGTAATCGATTCCGCCAGCGCAGTGCAATTATCCGAGAAATTCGAGAATTCTTATGGGAGCGAGAATTTATCGAAGTGGAAACTCCAATGATGCAATCCGTTGCTGGTGGAGCTGCGGCTCGACCCTTTACTACCCACTTCAATGCCCTTGATTGCGATTTCTTTTTGCGTATTGCTCTTGAGCTCTACCTGAAGCGCTTGTTGGTCGGAGGCATGGACAGGGTGTTCGAATTAGGGCGAGTCTTCCGCAACGAAGGGTTGTCACGCCGTCACAATCCTGAGTTCACAATGCTTGAGGCTTACCAAGCATATACTGATTTTCGGGGTATGATGGAGCTCACGCGTGGACTCATCCAACGTTCGGCCGAGACGGTCCTTGGCTCTTTACAGGTTGCTCGGCCAGAAGGTGATGAGATTGATCTCTCAGGTAAATGGAGAGAGGTCTCCTACAAAGACTTGATTCGTGAAGCCACTGACGATGGAGACTGGTTTTCTCGCAGCAAGTCTGATAAGCTGAATGCGGTTAACAAGCTGGGTATCCATGTCGATCCCTCACTTGAAGATTTTGAAGTTACTAATGATGTGTTTGAAAAACTTGTTGAGCCCAAGCTTATTCAGCCAACATTTGTCACACACATACCTGTTGAACTTTGTCCGCTTGCCAAACTTAATCCCGAAGACCCTTCCACGCTCGATGTCTTCGAGCTTTGTATTAATGGACAGGAAATTGCACCTGCATATTCCGAGCAGAACGACCCATTACTGCAGCGAAAGATGTTTGAGCAGCAAGTCGGTGAAGAAGTCCAGAACCTAGACAATGACTTTCTTCTTGCTCTGGAACATGGGATGCCACCTGCAGGAGGAATGGGACTCGGGATTGACCGGCTCGTCATTTTCCTGACTGGTGCATCAAATATTCGTGATACTATCCTGTTTCCCTCGTTACGCCCAGGGTAACCTCTGAATGCCTTGGCCTCTCTATCTTGCGCTTAAGCAACTGTTTCCTACTGGACGGTTCTTTTCGTTCTATTCAGGACTCTCGATCGTTGGTGTCACCTTGGGAGTGATGGTGCTACTAATCGTTCAGACTGTTATGAACGGTTTCGGTGATAAGATTCGGGAAAATATTGTTGCTCGGGATGCTGACATACGGGTCATTGGAAATGGTATCCTTTATGACTGGAAGCCACTCCTTGCTGAGCTAGAGAAACGTCCTGAGGTATTGGCTGCAACTCCCTATGCTGAAGGGGTAGTCATGATGAAAAACGACAATATCCCCTTCATGCCTTTCATCCGAGGTATTGATTTAAATCGTGAGTCCAATGTTTTCCCCTTAGACCAATTTCTAGACAATGTGGAGATTGAAGAATTGAGTTGCACACTCGATGACCTTGATGACGAAACTATTATTCTTGGCATTGACCTTGCCCATAGTTTGCAGTCTGGCCCAGGCACTACTTTGGAAATCTTCACTCCGCTTATGCTCGAGAAGGCAAAGCGCGATGAGGTGCTACTCCCCCGAGAGATGGAGCTGGCTGGACTCTTCCAGTCTGGTTGGTATGAGGTGGACAGCAACAGCGCTATTGTGACCCTTCGTGTTATGCAAGAACTCTACGGCTTAGGTAGTGGGGTTCATGGTATCGCTCTTAAACTAAACGCCGATCAGAATGCAGAAATCGTTGCTCGTACACTGCAGAGGTATTTTGATAAGAGTGGAGCTCACGATGTCCGAGTCCTTAGCTGGCTCAAGAAGAACGAAAGTTTTCTATTTTTCCTCAAAATGGAAAAATGGGTTATGTTCTTCATTATGATTTTCATCATTCTGGTGGCATCTTTTTCGATCGCCGTTACACTGTCTGTCTCTGTGTTGCGCAAGACTCGAGAGATCGGACTCCTTACTGCCATCGGAGCTCGGCAAAGCCAAGTCGCGTCAACTTTCTGCCTGCAAAGTATCGCCATCGGGGTTATGGGTGTTGCCTTAGGAATATGTGGCGCTCTCTTGGCACTTCATTACCGCAACATTGTTGTAGAGTCTCTGCTCAAGCTATTCAATGCTCAGAACTCTTTCTACCGGCTCTATGGTTTCGAAGGTATCCCTGCTTCCTATTCAGTGCGAGACTTTGTGCTGGTCGCCATATTTACCCTAATTCTTACGGCAGTAGCTGGTCTGCTTCCAGCGATCCGTGCTGCCCGTCTTAAACCTGCGGAGGCTTTGCGTAGTGAGTGAAGATCAAGGCAGATGTGTTCTTGAAGCATGCAAGGTGAGTAAGACTTTCGATGGGCCAGACGGTTCGCGTATCGAGGTACTTCGCGGGGCCGACCTTCAGGTCTATTCTGGGACTAGTCTCAGTATCAGAGGTGAGTCTGGAAGTGGTAAGTCAACCTTTCTTAACGTAGTTTCTTGGCTTGATACTCCAAGCGCTGGTACTGTTTGGTGGGATGGTGTTGATGTCTCTAAGTTGTCAGCTACTGAACTTTCGAGGCGCAGGGCCGAAGTATTAGGTTTTGTTTTTCAAGCCTACTACCTTATGCCCGAACTTAATGTTCTTGAAAATGTGCTTATGTCGGCACGCATTAAAGGGAGTTTGAAGAGAGACTCCAGAAGTCGTGCTGAAGGCTTACTTGAAAAAGTTGGGCTCAAGGATCGGTTTAATCAACTCCCAGGTAAGCTCTCCGGAGGCGAGCGTCAGCGCGTTGCTATTGCACGTGCACTTTTAAACCAGCCCTCTGTTCTTCTTGCTGACGAGCCTACTGGAAATCTCGATGAAAAAACCGCTGACATAGTAATGGAACTTTTACTGGGTTTGTGCAGCGATCAAGGGGCTAGCCTAGTGCTCGTCACCCACAACCCACAATATGCCAGCCAGACCGATCACCGAGCACAACTTTCGGGTGGTCTTTTCAATCAGATTTTATGATTTGCTATTTTAAACCATGTCCAGCAATCCTACACTTAAATGCGGCGTAGCCGGTGTCGGTTACCTTGGTCAGCATCATGCCAGAATATATAACGAACTGTCTCAGTGTGAACTAGTTGGTGTTCACGATATTAACCCTGAACGTGCTCAGCAAATTGCTGATCTTCAGGGGTGCAGAGTCTTCAGTTCATTACAAGAGCTTGCCGAAGAATGTGATGTTGCAAGCATTGTTGTACCTACTGACCATCACCGAGATGTTGCCGTGCCATTATTGAACGCAGGCTGTCACCTGCTGATTGAAAAACCTATCTGTAATGGACTGGTTGAGGCGGGGCAAATCCTTGATGCTGCAAATCGCGGGGGTTGCATTGTCCAGGTAGGCCACATTGAGCACTACAATCCCGTCATGACCTTCCTTGAAAAGCGAGTCACTGCTCCGCGCTATATAACCTCGGAACGGCTAGCGCCTTTTAATCCTAGAGGGACCGAGGTGGGCGTTGTACTCGACTTGATGATTCATGACATTGGCATAATACTTCAACTAGTTAGATCACCAATTGTAGATGTGCGTTCCATTGGTGTGAGTGTACTTTCTAGTCGAGAGGATATTGCCAATGCCCGTATCGAGTTTGAAAGTGGTTGTGTAGCCAATCTCAACGTCAGTCGAGTTAGCGAAAAGAAAGTTCGGGAAATCCGAGTCTTCCAGTCTGATAACTACCTCTCACTGGATTTTATGAACCAAGCTGGGCATATTTTATTGCGTGATGGAACTAGTCTTAATCGTGAAGATGTTCCCATTGAAAAGGGGGAGCCTTTAAAGCTGGAGCTATCACACTTTGCCAATTGTGTTCTAAACCGAGAGGCTCCTAAAGTTGGTGGGGCATTCGGAATGCGCGCTTTGGAAACAGCCATACAAATCACCGAGCAAATTCGAGACGTTGATTCCAAAATAGGGTAATCTCAGACCATCAACAGACCATTAATCGTTACGCATTAGGCTCGCCACTCCGTAGTACAGAGTAAAACCAAAAACAATAAGAGCGAAACATATACCTAAAATCGCTAATTTACGAACAAACTCCGGATTGCTAATCATATCGCTCTTTGTTTTGGGGTTGTTTTTCCGTAAGCGAATTAGGAATTTCCTACTGAAAAATAATACCGCTAGCACCAGCAGAGCTGCTGTGAAGAGAGCTGTTGAGCGATTGCTTAGTTGCGCTAGTATCACCCTGAAATTGGTCAACTATCCTTATCTTCGTCTTCACCAATAGATGTGATACGAACAAATTTGGAAAGTGTGGTATGCTTCTCTTTGGCCATTTTCCTAAGCCGTGCCTTCTCTGCTCGAGTGAGCCTAATGATAAGGATTTCGCTGCGGCGACTTTGTGCGGGTAGAGGCTTCCTTCCTGCTTTTTTTCGTCCCTTTTTTTTGGTCTCCTTAGCGGGTTCTGCCTTGAGTTTGGGCTCTGCTTTCTTCCGCGGCGAACCTTGAACGAGCGAAATGATATCTGAAAGATGATCGTCTTTTCTTCTAGCCATGTTTGTTGGGAATTTTCTAATTACAAACTTGTAAAGCATTCAATGGACTCATTGTCTATACGAACCTTCGCTTAAAACCATCTTAATCTTTTCCTTTCCTTTTTCTATCACTTCCTTTTGTATTTCCCCCCTTGCTAACCTCCCTCATCTTTGAAAGAAAAAGCTGATAACACAGACCTGGTTTCGGTGAATAAACCACAGGCTAATGGCCAGTTGCAGAAGTTCTCCGACAAAATAATAGAAGTAAATGGCGATCGAATGACTCCCGAAATGCTGAGGGAGCTAATTTCTAAAAACCCAGACCGAGTGACTTCTGCGCTTCGGTCGTGGACAAACTCAAAGTAGGGTCTTGTTCGTTAAGCAGACTGTTTGTCTTTGCCTATTGGGGCAACTCCCCTAACTCTCCTTAAACGGTCAATAATCTGACTCTCTAGGGTTTCATGGGAAAGCCCATTTAAACTCCTCAGTGAATCTACTGAAGAGCCATGGTCTATAAATTTGTCCGGCCATCCGATTCGTAATACAGGTACTTCTTTGCCTAGATCCTGTAGGGTTTCTAAAATCGCGCTTCCGAAACCGCCGTTTCGGACATGGTCTTCCATAGTAACGATAAGATGGTGCTTTTCAGCATGGGCCTTCAGTAGATGCTCATCTAGAGGCTTGATAAAACGGGCGTTCACCACGGTGCAAGATATGTCATGCTCTGAAAGCATAATTTTTAGAGTTTGAGCATCTTTGACCATGGGACCAATCGCCCATAATGCGATATCTGTACCTTCTTCAATGACCTCTGCTTTACCGATTTCTAGAAGCCTTGGTTCCTGCTTGATAGGAGTACCGTTACCATGCCCACGAGGGTAGCGAATAAATGCCGGAGCTTCGAGCGCAAGCCCCGTGGCAATCATGTCAGAAAGTTCATCCTCATTACAAGGTTGCATAAGGGTGGTGTTTGGGACTGACCTAAGATACGAGATATCAAAGAGTCCGTGATGGGTTGGGCCGTCATTGGGGGAGAGACCAGCCCGGTCCATACAGAACAAAACAGGTAGATTTTGTAAGCAGATGTCGTGTACTACAGGGTCGAACGCCCTTTGGAGGAAGGTGGAGTAGATGGCACAGACAGGTTTGTGTCCTTTTGTAGCCATGCCAGCAGCAAAGAGCACGGCATGCTCTTCCGCAATGCCAACGTCAAAGTACTGCCCTGGGAGCTGATCTCGGAGCAGGTTTAGGCCAGTTCCACTAGGCATCGCACCTGTGATTCCAACGATCTTGGGGTTCTTTATGGCGTGCTTTACCAGTTGCTGACCAAAAACGTCTTGGTACTTGGGGGCGCTACTCTTACTTCCCTTAGACTCTCCAGTAGATATCTCATATGGACTGGCACCGTGGAACTTCTCTGGCTCTTTAATGGCGACATCATACCCATGCCCCTTTTTCGTTAATACATGAAGCAGGATAGGTTTGTCAGATTCCTTAGCGAACTCTAGAAAGTGGGAAACCTGACTGATGTCATGGCCATTTATTGGCCCAACAAATCGCAGGCCAAACTTTTCAAAAATACTCGAGGCTAATACGAAATCCTTGGCTTCTTTCTTTGCACGAGAGCCGAACTTTAGTATCGAGTCACCACCAGGAATCTTGTTGAGAAGGCTTTCAACATTGTTGTGAACCCTCTTGTATAGGGGGCTGGTTATGAGTTCATTGAGCCAGCGGGCAACGGCTCCGACATTCTTGTCGATTGACCACTCATTATCGTTCAGAATAACTATTAGCCGCTTTGTGGAAGTCGCTACATTGTTGAGTGCCTCCAGGGTAATGCCGCAGGTGAAGGCGGCATCTCCACAAACTGCTATTACGTGTTCGTCCGTGTTCTGCAAGTCACGGGCAGCAGCCATTCCGAGGGCAGCAGAAAGAGCTGTGCCTGCATGTCCAGCGCCATAACAGTCATGTTCAGACTCTTCACGTGAGAGAAATCCGCTAATGCCCCCGCTTTGTCTCAGTTTGTTGAATTCTTCGCCATTGCGTCCGGTTAGAAGTTTGTGAACATAACCTTGGTGCGATACATCGAAGACAAACTTGTCCTTCGGAGTATCAAATACCTTGTGCAATGCAATGCTAAGCTCTACGACTCCCAGATTCGGGCCAACATGGCCACCATTTATAGAGGTTGTCTTAATGATTTGTTCACGGATTTCCTCGGCTAGTGAGTTGAGCTGTGCGGGTTGCAGATGCTTCAAATCTGCTGGTCCTCGGATGGTGTCCAGTATACCCATGGTTTAGGTGAGATAAAATTCTCTCAGTCGTATAGGGTCGGCAATAGAAGTTTCAATCTTCAGACTCTGGAAATTCATCTAGCTCAATACCATCCTGACCTTTGCGAACTAAGGCTATTCTGGACTCAGCTTCTTTGAGACGTTCGTTGCAAGCCTTGGCCAATTTGGTGCCTTGCTCAAATTGGTCCACAAGTTGGGCTAGGGGAGTGTCACCCTCTTCCATTGAAGCTACAATTTCCTCCAGGCGCTCAATAGCATCCTCGAAAGTGGGCTGTTCGTCTTGTTGCATGCAGATTTTGTATGTCAGGCTGTTTTATCACCCTAGAATCAAAGTCTTTTAGAGTTCTCTTTTCACAAAAAAAGTCTAGGACAAAGTCAAAATTGAATCTCGACAATGATGATTGAAACTGGCCCTACTGTTGTGCTCTCCATGCTGGCTGCAAAGACCTTGGTCGAACTAGTGCTTGCCACCCTGAATCTAAAGGAGGGTCGTCGTAAACGAGGGGCTGTCCCAGTCGCCTTTGTCGGTGTAATCAAAAAGGATGAATATAACAAGACTCTCGATTATACCGCATCCAAGCAACGTTTCGGAATCCTTACGGAAATCTTCGACGCAGTTATACTTGCCGCACTAGTGCTTGGCTTACTGCCTACTGTTTATGAGTTACTTGATGCATTTCTTCCAAGAGGGCTTGGTTGGAGTGCTCTTCTTATGGTGCTGTTGATGCTACTACTTACGATTCCTTCATTGCCGCTAGAATGGTGGAATCAATTCCGAATTGAGGAGAAATATGGCTTCAATAAAAGTAGTCAGGGTCTATGGATCTCTGACAAATTTAAGGGTGCACTTGTTGCCATTTTCCTCTCTTGGCCTTTGGTCGTTTCATTGTTCTGGGTTTTCGATAATTTCCCCAACACTTGGTGGGTCTGGGGTTGGGGGTTGTTCTTTGGCTTCCAACTCGTGATGACAGTTCTTTATCCGATGTGTATTCTGCCGCTATTCAATAAGCTCACCCCCTTGGAGGACGGCGATCTTCGTGAAAGCCTAATGGGACTTGCCGAACGCACTGGTTTCAAAGCACAAACTATACAAGTCATCGATGGTAGTAAACGAAGTTCACATTCTAATGCCTACTTCACAGGTTTTGGGAAGTTTCGCCGTATTGTGCTCTATGACACTTTGATCGAGCATCTCAGTCCACGGGAATTGATGGCGGTTCTCGCACATGAGATTGGTCACTATAAGAAAGGACATGTTCCTCAAATGTTGGCTGTATCAGCATTAATGTCATTCGGGGGCTTTTGGCTTCTTAATTGGATGACGCAACAGGATTGGCTTCGTGAGCAATTTGGATTTGGACTGTTTAAATTTGGAGATGGTCGACCTGAGTTTCTCCCTGCTCTATTAGTCTTCGCACTTTGTATTGGTCTCTTTACCTTTTGGCTTGGTCCCATATTTAATTTCTGGTCTCGCAAAAATGAGTACGAAGCCGATGCTTTTGCCCGTGAAGCTATGAACGATCCTCAACCACTAGTTTCTGCGTTACGCGGTCTTCATGCCAAAAATTTAAGCAATCTTGTACCTCACCCTGCTTACAGCTTTTTCCACTACTCACATCCTACTCTTCTGGAGCGTGAGGCTGCACTCGCTATTGAAAAATCTTCTTCCTCATGATTTTTCGCCACTCAGGTCCACTCCTTTCCGTATTATTATTTCTTTCGCTTGTTGATGATCTTCCTGCGAAGCTGCGTGTTGCTACCTACAACGTTCGAAATTATCTAATGACCGACCGCCTTGTGCCTGGTAAGCCAGGCGACAAACTAATATGGCGAAAAAACTACCCTAAACCCGAAATAGAGAAGACGGCTCTGCGCCGAATCATCGCAAAGGTTGATCCGGATATACTTGCCCTACAGGAGATGGGTGGTGCACCTTACCTCAAGGAATTTCAACGAGACTTAGAGCATGTTGAAGGAGTCAGTTATCCTCATGCAGCCTTAATGCTGGGTGCCGACGAAGATCGTCATGTTGCTGTACTTTCCAAAATTCCATTCAATCAGGTCGTTCAGCACAAGCGCCTATCCCATAAATATTTCGGCCAAAATGAGATCGTACGCCGTGGGCTTCTTGAGGTTCAGTTTAATACAAATGGCCTAGATTGGAGCCTTTTTAATCTACATTTGAAAAGCAAGTGGACTGAACGTAAAGATGATCCAGAAGCTTCGCTAAAACGAGAAGGAGAAGCTACTGCGGTCCGTGAGTTTCTGAAAAAGAAACATCCGGTGTCAGATGGACATCCATATCTGCTCGTCGGTGATTTTAATGATACCCCAAACTCCAAGCCTTTAGCCCGTATTCTTCGAAGCGGCAACAATCGACTTTGCAGATACATCTATTGTCAGGATGAGCGTGGACGTATTTGGAGTCACTACTGGCGAAAAGGGGGGCTTTATTCCCAGATCGACTATGTATGTGCTTCCTTTGGAATGCTCGATCTATATAAACTTCCTGAAGGGCAATGGCCGTCTGGAAATATCGAGGACTCTTCTGACAGTATGCTAGCTAGCGACCATCGTATGGTCTGGGTGGATCTGCCTTTTTGAGGCTATTGCTAAAGGACTTCAAGCGGTATTGTCACTTCCTCAAAGCCAGGCATCACGATTTTCAAGCTGCCTGTACCAGGCTGTCCCCCTTGTACGTTTACACTGACTGTTCGAGCACCACCTGGAATGATGACATCTGGCATTTTTATGCTGGCGGGAACGTCTGTCTTAACGTCGATAAATAAACCGTCAGGAGGAGCTTCAAAGCTAATTTGGAATAGCATGATCTCAGTCTGTCCCGTTTGAAGGCTGAGCTTTCCGGGTTCGACGCGAATAGTGGAGGGATCAATTCGAAAGTTTCCTACTGGATTACGTCCATCAGCTCCTTCGAGAGCGACCTCATATGTGTCTCCTGCCTTGAGAGAAGGGACTACAAAAGAAAGTTGACTGTCCGAAACGTAACGAGTCGGTGCTTCCTGATCTCCAACCACAATTTTGTCGAATTCTGTGAAACCGCTTCCGAGAACTGGTATTGTAGCTCCCACCGGACCTCGCTCGCTTTGCAAACTAATCACATAACGGTTCGAAAGCAGAAATGACTGAAGCGCACTCTTCACCTCCTTTTTGGTGTCTCCGTGAAGGTTGCCTACGTCGTACGTGACCTTGTAGAAGTATTTTGCTCCGCGACGGTCGCCGGGTAGACGGTAGTCATACTCCCAGATATCTTTTCCGGCTTCACTTTTCTCCATCTGGTAGGTGTTGCCATCGATAACTATCTCCGCTTTTACTGAATCGCGTGAAACAGACCCGTTATTAACCTGAGCATCAAGGCTAAGGGTGTATATGCGGGAGGGGTTTTTAGGGATTTTGTTGGGTGTTAAATTAGTGAGTGTTAAATCTCCACATCCTGTGAGAAGAAACAAACCCGTTGCGAAAACAACGAATTGAATAATTATTTTTATATTTTTAAAAT
>CAJWWL010000075.1 GCA_913048125.1 uncultured Opitutia bacterium
GATTGCCGAAGCGATTAGGCTGTAGAGTTGTAGAGCCTTAAAACGTACTCTCTGAAGTGCCTTTAAATGATTCGATGAGTAGAGGTGTATGCTACTCATCATGAACCTGCTCGCCATTGACGAAGATATCCAGCTTACCCGAAGCAGAAACTTGGTATTTGATGGTGGATTTCTTTTTCTCGATGGGAATTTCTTTTTCCCCGATCTTGATGACCCAGTTTCTGTACTCAATGGTTCTGCCATTGATTTCATTCTTAAACCAATCTTGGTCCATGCTGACAGTATGTTCGCCAGATGCGTTCATACCACAGCCACTGAGCAAGAGAAATGCTAGTAGGCAGGATAAGGGGAGGTATCGAAACCTTGTGAAACGCGGTTTCATATATTAAACCTAAAGTTGGGAATACCTACTGGGTAGATTTCTTCCAGGCAGCGATCGCTCCACCAGGATTACGGGAGACTGCTCCGCGACCATCGGTGGTGAGGGTCTTTCCGTTTTGATCGAGGATGACGAGCTTGGGAATGCCCCGGACTTCAAATTGCTTCTTGAGCTTGCGTGCTTCGGCAGAACCGTTCTTTACCGCTGGCCATTTCATCTTGTAGCCGCTCATGTATTTCTTTTGTGCCTTAGCATCACGGTCGGAGCTTACGAAGACGACTTCGAAATCATCTTTATTGGCGTTGCGAAATTTTACCAGACTGGGTGTGAAACCACGGCAGGGAGGGCACCATTCTGCAGAGAAGTAGACACCGACGATTTTGCCTTTGAGACTGTCACGGGAGACGGATTCGCCTGCGGCATTCTGCAGTTCTTCAGGGAATAGCTTATCTATGTTTGCACTTAGTGGGGCTGCGATGAGGAGTGCAGCGATTACAACAGGGAGCTTTTGTATGGAGTGTTTCATGGACTTTTAGAGGGGGATTAGGATTTTTCGATAAGAGCTAACCATGTCTGGCCACCATCCTCGCTTTTCCAGAGGCCATTGCTATCTGTCATGTAAACAATCTGGCCGTCTGCACTACAGGCGACCGAGCTGGCTACGTTGATCTCAAGGTTAGAGGGCTTTTCTTCTTCGAGATCGTGCTTGGTAGTTACAAAGGGAGGGGTGGAGAGGTATTTCTTCGACATGTGAATGTAATTATTAGTAGGTGTCTTGTTTTCGTAAAGATAAAATCTTGTCGGCTTTTCGACCTGTGTTGACACTCTGTCGGCATTCTAGGATTTTGTAATTCCATCTTTAATGAAGACGCATTTTGATCGAAGTCTTGTAGACAATACCTCTGAGAGCCGTGCCTGGCTAATTGGCATGACTTGTATAGGGGTGGTACTGGTACTTTCCCTAGGTGGATACCAATTGGTTCAGCAGTCTGCTAGTTCTCAGGCTAGGGGAGTGGAATCCACTAAAGTAGCTGCACCATCTCCTCCTGTAAAATTGGTTTCACCGCCGCCTACGTCACCAGCCTCGGTATCTTCACCTCCAGAGGTTCCAGAAGTTTTTCCAGAATCTGTGGATTTTTCGGAACCGATTGCGGCACCCGACTCGATACCCTCCAGTCTGGCCGAGATTTCTAAGCCTGTCGAAGAACCACCGGTTTCTGTCCCTTCTGTCCCAACGCCTCCTACTTCTGCGCCAGAAGTTCCTGAGTCTGTTTCTAATGATTCTAAGACGCCATTACCTACAAGATCTGAGCTGGAGACTCGTTTTGCTCCGGGTTTCTTTCCGCGCGACGACAGCTATTACGAAAATGCACTGGTCAGGATCTACAGGAAGAAGCATCCCGATGATCCAATGAGCAACCGAGAGCTCACCGAGTCTATGGGTGATCATTACAAGACTCGGGGTAATTTTATAGACTATGCCGAGAAATTTCCTGATTGGGCCCGCCTCTACAATCTGATCAAAAAAGAATCATCGGATTGATGAGAGGGTCTTTGGCGGTCGTCGCAGGTTTGTTCGCTTCTTCGGCGTTGCAAGGTACATTTTCTATCGTGGCTTATGATCCGGCGACGGGTGACATTGGGGTTGCTGTACAGAGTCGCGTCCTTGGTGTTGGGAGCATTGTTCCTTGGGCAGAGGCTGGTGTCGGGGCAATAGCTACTCAGGCGCTGGCCAATGTTCGTTTTGGGCCAGATGGTTTACAAAGGTTGGGTGAGGGGCAGTCGCCTGAGGCCATTAGAGAGGCTTTTTTGATGTCGGATGCTGGTCGGGATCGTCGTCAGTTTCTTATTCTGGATGCAAAGGGAGGGACAGCTGCATTTACGGGTTCAGAATGTTTTGACTGGGCGGGTCACCATGAGGGTGAGAACTTTGCTGTAGCGGGAAATATCTTGGCCAGTAATGCTGTGGTTGAGGCGATGGTTAATGCTTTTGAGAAAGAGCGTGCAAGTGGGCAGGGCGAGCTAGCTGAATGGATGCTGGGTGCTTTGCAGGCCGGACAGGTTGCTGGAGGAGACAAACGCGGCCAGCAGTCCGCAGCATTGCTTGTGATGCGTAAGGGTGGAGGGTATTCGGGGACTTCAGACCGACACGTGGATCTACGCGTAGAGGACCATGTCTCTCCAATTGAAGAACTTGCACGTCTTCTTAAGAAGCATCGCGCATTCTTCCGTTATCGTCCGATAACCAAGCAGCCGGAAACGGAATAGTATAAACTAACTCTTTCTGGAGGTTGTCGTCTTGGCTGGGGATGCAGCCCTTAGGTCTCCCATTCGCATTATCCCATATGCAATGGTAGCTAGGAGACCTCCCAGTAGGATAATGAAAATCCACAACCCTGAACCTGTCTGACGTTTTCTACAGTCGAGGTGTACCCAAACAGCCAGAAGTATCCGTAGTGTGAGAGATATGATGAGAAACAAGCCTATCAATTCGAACCACTCTTCATCATCATCCCTATCGTGATAGATGTTTTGGAGCTCGAGTTCTTGACGTTCTACTTCTAGCTCACGAAGACGTCGCTCAGTTTCAAAATCAAGCTCTTGGCGTTTCATTTCCAACTGCAAGTTTTGTTGATACAGAGCTTCTTCCAGATCCCCTTCCTCGTGATTCTCCAGATGTTCATGTGTCTCATGATCTTCATGTTGGTCTTCAACATTTTCTTCAGTATCAGCTCTCAACGTTGAGCTTAAAAGGAACGCAAATGAAGACAGGAGGATCGTGAGGTGTTTCATGGTTTTGTTTGTTTTGGCTGGGGGAGTGATCTTGAAAGATGTATCGCGATTTTTCAAATGATCTTAGTCAGTTGTTTGGCGCATTTCATGGAAGTGTTTTCTACATAGGGGGAGATAGCGTTCGTTCCCGCCAATTTCAATCTGCTCTCCCTCGGTAATTGCATTTCCCTCCGAGTCGAGTCGCACAACCATGGTGGCCTTTCGACCGCAGTGGCAAATGGTCTTGATTTCAACCAGGTTGTCAGCCCAGGCCAACAAGCACTTGCTTCCTTCGAACAGTTCGCCCTGAAAGTCAGTGCGGATACCATAAGCAAGAACAGGTATGTTGAATTCGTCTACAATCTTGCAGAGTTGAAGGACTTGCTCGCGGCTCAAAAATTGTGCTTCATCCACCAGCACACAGTGTAGCGGGCTATTTTCGAGTTCTTTTTGAGTTAGGCAGTGGAGATCGTTGTCGCTAGAGAATGAGGTGGCTTTAGCTTCGATTCCGATTCGTGAAACAATTTTCTTGGAACCGCTTCGGTCATCCAATTCAGGGGTCAGAAGGAGGGTGTTCATTCCACGTTCTCTGTAGTTGTGGCTGGCTTGTAAGAGGGTAGTAGACTTACCAGCATTCATGGACGAGTAGTAGTAAAAGAGGCTAGCCATTGTACAAAACCTTGCAGTTATTACATTTAAATGTATTCAAAGTTTCTGTTCTTGTTTCACATTCTAACACACTTCACACTCTCTACCCTAAAAAAATGGAAGACAATGTAATTAAGATTTCTTGGCTATCTGCACTTATGTTGGTTGTCTTTGCCGTGTTGCATAAGTTCCTAGGTGTTGGCCTGATTCCGGGAGTAACCTCCATCAGTAGTTACTTCCATGCGGCAAACACCTGCTTGCTGTTTGGTATCCTGTTCACCTTGAACAATCGGCCCTAGTTTTACTTCTCGCTTTCGTTTGAAAGCGTACTCCTTCCTACCGCTAAGAGGGTTTGTTTCGTGCCTGCTTGTAGAATTTGGCCGTGCTGATCTGGGCCCAAATGAATGGTATTTTAAACATGATTAGGCTTACCGTGATCCACAAGAGGGGACTTAAGTAACCCTCTACAGCGGGTTGCCCTTCTAACAGCCGCATGCAGTATTTATAGCCTTCGAGCGCCCCCTTTGTTAAACCTGCCAGAGATCCTAGGGAGATCAGAAGCTGGACACTACCAGCTACCATCTTGCCAATAAGAAGGGTTCCTGTTCCGGGTAGTAACAAGTTGAGTGTCAGACAGGCATTGGCCTTCGTTCGCTCTGAGGTCATAGAGGTTCTTCGTTCCCAAAGAGTTCGTCATATGCCACAATTACAACCGCTTGACTCCAGACTGCAGTAAAGATGACTCCAAATACAAATACAACCATACCAATTAAGGCTAGGATCGCGTTTACAATCATGAAAACCATTCCTTTGAAGACCTGTCTTCTTCCAATCGCTGCGGATAGCTTTACAGCTTCCCAAGCAGTAAGCCTATATTCCATGATAATTGGTAGTGCATAGAGCGTTAACCAGCTTAGAACCATCAATGGTAAGATGGCTATCAGCAGGCTAAAGCCAATTCCTCCGCCAATATACCACAGGATTGTTTGATTATAGTCCCCGTAAGCCGTACCAAATAGGGCGTAGGTCAAAACAAAAGCCAAGATCCCAAGAATTAGGCCTGGAAGGGCCACCATTGTAGCCAATAAAACTTGGTACAAAAACGCTAGGAATAGTTTCTTGAAGGAATGGCTAAACCCCGAGAACAGATCTTCAAAAGTGGTATTCTTGTCTCTGAGAACACAGAGGTAGATCCAGGAGAGTCCGCCCATGATTGGTCCGTATAGAACTATTGCAGCCACGCTTGCAACCTGAACAAGGAGCCACGCTACTATGGTGGCACCCAGTAAAAGCCCCATCCTCTTGTTCATCAATTGCCATCCCTTACTGATGTACTTACCGATCGAGATTTTGGCATCTCGTTGTAGCAATTGGTTCCTCAAGGTAATGTAATCCCAAACTACTTCTGAGTTACTTTCCTGAACAGTATTTTGGACTGGTTGTGGCGTTTCAAAATTTGTTCCAATGTTAATGATCTTCCATAGCGGTTTCCAGTCACCGTCTTTTCCCTTTCGGCAAAGTGTGGTTTCTTTCGCTCTTCCCTCATCGATCCACGAGCGAAGATCCTCTTCGTTTACCGGGCCATACTCTTTACCGTCTGCTCCAACTATGTAGTATTCCATCGGACTAGTGCTTTTTTAGTAAATGGATTCTTAGACGTTCTCTGTTCGTTGGACTTTTAATAGCAATTTAAACCGCTTTTGATCCGGCTCATGCCTTATGCAAAACAATCTTTAATTCGCTGTATGGCTTGATGAAAAATTGCATCCCAACTCCTAGCCTTTTGCATTTCAGTATTCTGTGCGACCTTCTATGGCGCTACGTAGGGTTACTGGATCTGCATAGGTGACGCCTCCTCCGCTGGGGATTCCGAATCCAATTCGAGAGACCTTTATGTCTGTACCCGCAATTAGAGTGTCTTGAATGTAATGACAGGTGGCTTCACCCTCGATATCATTAGGAAGAGCTAAAATTATTTCCTTGATCCCCCCGTTTTTTGCCCGGTTGCGTAAGGAGTTCAGATTGAGGTTCTCAGGGCCGACACCATTGACCGGTGAAAGTTTTCCATGCAACACATGATAGAGACCGCGAAAGGTGGCTGATCGTTCCATGGCTACTAGATCTGGAACGTGTTCGACTACGCAGACTACAGAGGTGTCTCGACTTTCATCCTTACAAATACTGCAGAGTCCAGTCTCTGCAAGATTACCACATTGCGGGCAGCGATGTATCTGATCTCCCGCTTGTTGTAGGCATTTTACCAGTCTTTGATTGCGCTCGGGCTTTTCCACCAACAGGTGGAGTGCAATCTTCTCGGCTGAACGATAACCTAGGCCAGGTAACTGCTTAAGACTTTTTAGGAGTTCCTCGTAGGCTGGGGTCATGCGGACTCAGCTAGATCTACATTAAGCCAGGTATGCTCATACCAGCTTGAACAGCTTGCATGGCGTCGTCACTGACTTGCTTTGCCTGACCTGCAGCGTCTTTTACCGCTTCAAGAAGTGTTTCTTCCACCATATCTACATCTTCCTTGAGAAATTCTGGGTCAATGGAGATTGAGAGAAATTCTCCCTGTCCATTCACCTTGATGTTCACAGCTCCTCCTCCGCAGGAAACATCAATCTCCTTTTGGGCAAGTTCTTCTTGGACTTGCTCCATTTTGCGCTGCATCTTCTGAGCTTGTTTAAGTAGTTTTCCGACTCCGGCCATTTTTCAAAGGGTTGATGATTTTAGGTTAGAAATTGTTTCTGAGGCTGTTGTTGAGAGGTTCCCAACGCAAGTAGAAGTTTTCAATCGTCTTGGAGCAAGTTCCGATAGCCTGACTTGAAGTCTGGAAATTCAGGTGTCCAGCCCAATGATGCACGGATTTTTGACGTGTCGACTTTCCGGCTTGGGATGACTCCAGATGCTCTGCGGATTGGACTGCGTTTGGGTTGTGATTCAGGATTGAAGCTAGGAGCGGCGCAGCCAAGTTGTTGAGCGAGCCAAATAACAAGCTTCTGTTTTTCGACTGGGTTGCCGTCTGTGACATTGTATTTTTGTTTCCCAGTGGATTGTCCCAGGGCTGCGAATACAGCCGATGCTGCGTCTTCGAGATGTAGTAGGTTCAGTTGGAGGTCGCCCCGACCTGGGATTTCCGTAATTCCTTCTCTAAGCATGTTCAATAAATAATGTCGATTGGGGCCGTACAAGCCACCCAGTCTTAGTATTGCTGCGTTTTTAAAAGGAGAATATTCCATCAGGAGTTCTTCAGTTTCTAAAAGTATTGAGCCAGATTCTGAGGTTCCTTCCGTGGAGGATTTCTCATCAACAGTTTGCCCATCAGTTTGAGGGTACACGGATGTGCTGCCTGTGTAGACGAAATTTGCTGGATGCTGAAGCCCTGCCCATTTCAGAATGGACTTCATGCCTTCGAGGTAGGATCTTCGGTAGCCTTCAAGACCTCCTCCGCCAGCGCTTACACAGTTGACCACATAGTCTTGCCTAAGATCGATTTGACTGTGCCAAGTGTCATCTTGGATTTTTGCGGTTATGGTGCATTTGACTCCAAGGTCAATTAGTTCGTCCGAGGTTTTCGGGTTGCGTGTTAGGGCTGAGACTACCATGCCGAGGGAAATTGCTTTTTCGGCAATGCGCCGACCAAGCCATCCTGCGCCAAGAATGGCTATTCTCTTGTCTTGGAATTGATGTTGCCTCGAGTTCATTGGTGGCCAATTTCGTGAATTGTTTATGGATAAGGCCAAACCCGAACTCGTCAAAGCCTACTTACTCGAATTGCAGTCCCGAATAATCGATGCATTGCAGGAGGTTGATTCACAGGCATCTAGCCGTCGGGATGAGTGGGTTCGTCCAGAAGGCGGCGGCGGGCTCTCCCAACTTCTAGAGGGAGGAGTGGTCATCGAGAAGGGCGGAGTCAATTTTTCTGATGTACAAGGTGAGAACCTTCCAAAAACTGCTACTGCTGCGAGACCACATCTTGAAGGCGCTAGCTTTAGAGCCATGGGGGTGTCGCTTGTTCTGCATCCTCTGAATCCTTTCGTTCCTACCACACACATGAACGTCCGCTTCTTCCTTGCTAACAAAGGAGAGGTTCAGACTTGGTGGTTTGGAGGTGGCTTTGACCTTACCCCCTACTATGGCTTTGAAGAGGACGCAGTCCTATGGCACCGTACTGCCAAGAATGCCTGCGAGCCTTTTGGTTCAGAGTTGTACCCACGCTTTAAGAATTGGTGCGATGAGTATTTCTTTATTCGACATAGGTCAGAGCCTCGCGGGGTTGGTGGCTTGTTCTTCGATGACTTTCAGCTGGAGGGTTCGTTTGTCCGAACATTTGAATTTTTGCAGAGTGTGGGAGACAGTTTTTTGAAGGGCTATTTGCCGATCTTAGAACGTCGCCGTGACCAACCTTGGGAAGACCGGCATCGACAATTTCAACTTTACCGCCGTGGGCGTTACGTGGAGTTTAATCTCGTGCAGGACAGAGGGACGCTTTTTGGACTGCAGTCTGGCGGGCGGACTGAATCCATACTTATGTCACTTCCTCCATTAGTGCGTTGGGACTACGACTGGCACCCGGAATCTGGTTCGGAGGAGGCACAACTTTATGAAACGTTTTTAAAACCTCGTAACTGGGCAGATGCCATTAAATCATGAATTCAAGAGAAAGATTCCTAGCGGCAATGGATTGCCTTCCCTTAGACCGACCTCCGATCTGGTTCATGCGGCAGGCGGGGCGATATTTGCCTGAATATCGAGCGCTCAAGGAGAAGCACTCTTTTACAGAAATGGCTCAGACGCCGGAGTTGGCCGTTGAAGTTACGTTGCAACCGCTTAGGCGCTTTCCCATTGATGCAGCTATTGTTTTTTCAGACATTCTTGTAATCCCAGAGGCTCTTGGACAACCTTATCACTTTAAGGAGACGGGAGGTATAGGTTTTAAGGATCGCATCGAAGGACCTGCTGATGTGGATAAACTTAATGGTTCTGAAATTAGTACTCGTCTAAAGTATGTTTCAGATGCTCTGAAGATTCTACGTCAGGAATTAGGCTCAGAAAAGGCTCTGCTTGGTTTCGGAGGTTCACCTTGGACGTTGGCCACCTACATGGTCGAAGGAGGATCTCCAGGAAACTTTGAGCGTATTAAGTCTCTCGTCCATGAAGATCGTGTCACCTTCAGCAGGTTGATGGAGATACTCACCAATGCCACAATCGACTATTTTCATACACAAATTGAAGCTGGTGTTGATGCTATCCAGATATTTGATTCATGGGGTTCTGCTGCTCCCGGGTGTGACTATGAACTTCTTTCACTCCAGTGGATCCGTAGAATCATTCAGGGACTGGAGGGTAGGGTACCAGTAATTCTCTTTGCAAAGGGAATGGCTCACCACTCAAAGGGACTTATTTCTACTGGTGCGAATGCTCTCAGTTTGGATTGGACAGTTGATCTTAGTAAAACTGCTCAAGAGATACCCTCTGAAATCGCTATTCAGGGTAATCTGGATCCAGTCATCCTAAACACCACTCCCGAAATTAGTGCTGCTTCCACAAGTCAAATATTAGATGCTATCAGTCAACGACCGGGTCATATATTTAACCTTGGTCACGGCATACTTCCGCAAGCACGAGTAGACTGTGTTGAGGCTATGGTGCATACAGTCACTGGCGTCTAGAGTTCCCCTTTTGTCTTTTTGCAGACGTTTGGTTATCACTTTTGATCCATCTTAAGGTTTGCGAACTGCGTTATTATTGGGAATAATCTACATATTTTCCTATGTCTAAAAAAGGTATCCTATTATTAAATCTCGGTTCGCCTGAAGCCCTAACTGTTCCAGCGGTTCGAGAGTATCTCAACGAGTTCTTGATGGATGGTCGGGTCATTGATGTTCCTTACCTTCCTCGCCGGTTGTTGGTCTCTCTGATTCTTCTCAGGCGCCCGGCAGTTAAGGTTGAAGAGTACTCAAGTGTATGGACTGACGAGGGTTCTCCTCTAATTGTGACCAGTCGCAAGGTACAGGATGCCCTTCAAGAGCGTTTTGAATTCCCGGTTGAATTAGCAATGAATTACGCAAAACCCACTATTGCTGGGGCACTGGAGCGTCTTCAAAATGCCGGGGTAACAGATCTCTTCATCATGCCACTTTACCCGCATTATGCTATGTCCAGCTATGAAACTGTGGTGGTAAAAACAATGTCTCAGATTCGAGAAAAAGGTGATCCTTTTAAAACAACCCTACTAAAGCCTTTTTATGCTGACCCAGATTATATCGATGCCCTACATGAGGTTTCGCGTCCAGATCTTGAATCTGGATTTGATCACCTACTATTTACTTTTCATGGCGTGCCCGAGCGGCACCTCCGTAAAAGCGATCCTTCCCATGAGCACTGTATGACCACGCCAGATTGTTGTGCAACTTGTCATCCGGCTCATGCTACTTGCTACCGGCATCAATGTCTTCGCACCGCTGGAGAGTTTGTTAAAAAGGCCAATATCCCTGAAGATAAATACAGTGTCGCCTTTCAGTCCCGTCTTGGGCGTGACCCTTGGCTCGAGCCTTACACTGACAAGACTTTAGAATCCTACGGCAAAAAAGGTTTTGGAAAACTACTCATCATAAGCCCATCTTTTGTTGCAGATTGTCTTGAGACATTAGAGGAAATAGGAATCGGTGGAGCTGAAGCATACAAAGACGCAGGAGGAGGTGATTACAAACTCATCCCCTGCCTAAATGAGCATCCCACTTGGATCAGTTTTCTTGAAAATCGTATCCATTCATGGATTGAGGGACCAGAAATCCCATCAATTGGTCGACTTGCTTCCTAATTTATGGATTTTTCCGAACCAAGAACTTGGCTCTGGAGCGCAGCCATTCTGTATCTAGTAACGTTTTTGAGTGGCGTTATTCAAGCGCGTCGTGGGCTAGCATACCCTGCATTTCTTCTATTGGCGCTTCTTGCTGTAGGGTATTTTTTGCAAACTCGTGGATTATATCTCCGAGGACTTTCTACACATGCATGTCCACTTGGTAATGGTATGGAGCGAATCCAATTTATTGCATGGTCGTTCGTCCTTACCTATCTAATCATTCGACTGATCTTCAAGCTTCAGCTCCTCGGTCTGTTTACCTCCGGTCTTGCTGCAGTGTTAAGTTTCATCTCACTGTTTTCCAAAGGCTTTGATCCTCATTATTGGAATGAGCCTGGTTACCAGAAACTATTTCAAAACCCCTGGATTGAATTACATGCCTCCGTTGCAATCTTTAGCTACGGAGTTTTCGCTCTTTTGACGGTCGTTTCAGCTATGTATCTTGTCCAGCATTCTGCTCTTAGTGCAAAGAAGTCATCAGCTTTCACAAACTTCCTCCCTTCAATCAGTCAATTGGAGATGGCCGCTGACAAGTTACTTCTCACCGGTGTTCTGTTCCTAACTAGCTCTATCTTAGTTGGTTCTATCCACTGGTTCCAAGACTTAAACAATGTCTCCTTTCCAAAACTCTTTGTAACAATTGCAGTCTGGTTACTCTACCTAGGTCTTTGGCTTCTTCATCTTACGCACCGAATTTTTGCTCGTAAATTTGCCATCGCTTGCCTTTGGGCGTTCTTTTTAGCCATGGTTTCCATGAGTACAGTTAGCGGAAAAAAGGAAACTGAAGCTACGTTTCCGCAATCACTGGAGAACCAAAGATTATGAGCGAAGCCCTTCAGTCTTTGTTTGTTTTGGGGCTTTCTCACCACAAAGCTCCATTGGCGGTACGTGAGTCATTTGCATTAAAAAACGGAGATCTGCCAAAGGCTTTAAGGAATCTTCAGTCGATCAATGGTTTACTTGAGTCGATGGTCCTTTCTACATGTAACCGCTTGGAAGTTTATGGTTTTGCCAAAGACAGAGATTCGATGACTCGGGTGGGACGACACTTTTGCGAGGCGAATCACTTTGACCCAGTGCTATTTGAGAAGCACGCCTACATTCATACAAATTTATCTACTCTGCAGCATTTTGTTGGCGTTACGGCGGGTCTGGATTCACAGATGGTTGGAGAGACTGATATTCTCAATCAAGTCAAAAGCGCTTATGATCTTGCAAGGACTGCTGGGTCGACTGGTCCAGTGCTCAATCGCTTATTTGAAAGAGGTTTTCATGCGGCGAAAAAGGCTCGGACCTCTACTGGTATCTCCAAAGGCAATGTAAGTGTTGGTAACGTTTGTGTCGATTTAGCAGAGAGGATTTTTGGAAAGCTTAGTCGAAGTCGTGTGCTTCTTATTGGTTCGGGGGAAGTTGCTGAGCTAGCTGCTCAGGCACTTTTGAGTCGTGGTGCCGCTGATATTACTGTCACCAGTCGCTCACAAGACAATGCTTTAGCCTTAGCCAGTAATTTTGGTGGAGCCGTACTTGGTTACAGCGACTTTCTATCGCATCTCTCTAAATTCGATATTGTAATCTCATCTACTGCTTCGAAAGAGATAATACTTAATCGAGAATGTATTTCTGGAAACCTCTCTTCACGCCGTGGGCGACCGCTTTTCCTTATCGACCTAGCTGTTCCACGAGATGTAGCGCCCGAGGTAGATTCGCTTTATAACGTGTTTGTCTACAACCTTGATGATATTGCGCGAATAGCTAACGAGAACCTTGAACATCGTCGTCAGGAAATTGAACAAGCTAAATTAATTCTCGACCGTCAGAGTTGGTCTATCTGGTTGGATGTTCGGCGACGCTGCCTAATTAAGAGTATCGCCTCAACGTAGCGACCAAGTACTTTTTGAATGCTGTAACTTTCAGCAATTTATCCAAAGATTCATCGTGTCAATGAGTTCCCAAAAGAAACTCCTTCTGATGTACGGTTGTGCAATCAGTCTGTTGTTTTTGACTATTGCAATTACTTGGTATCCAAACCGAGAAGGACTTCAGGACCGGCAGGTACGAAAGAAGCTAGAAAGTGCTCATCAGCTGGGCTGGTACTATGCTGACCGTGGTGAATTTGATAAGGCGTCAGAATTATTTCGTGAATCCTTTGAGATGGGTGAGGAAGAACTTGGTCTTCGTGACCCTTTAACTCTAACTGCTCTAAACAACTTAGGCTGGGCAGAAAAGACTCTTGGTGACTACTCTGCTGCTCACGATTGCTTTGAGAGGGTCTATCGTTGTCGTTCTGAGGCCTTAGGAAGATCTCACAAGGATACGCTTGTATCAAATATCAACCTAGCTTCGGTGCTGTGGGTACTTGGAGATTTGGCTAAGACTGAATCCATTTATAAAAACATCTTGGAAATTCGGCAAAAGAACCTTCTTTCTGACGATCCAGATATAGTTAACAGCTTAGTTCACTTAGGCAGCTTCTACCGATTGTCTGGGCGTTTAGACCTTGCTACAACGATCCTTGAGAAGGCTTATACTCAAGCAACCTCATTACTCTCGGAAGAATCCAGCGTTCTCTTGTATGCTATTGAGGAACTAGTTGCGCTATACATAATGGAAGGTAAAAATGTGGAGGCTGAACCACTCTTACTTGAAATTATTGATAT
>CAJWWL010000076.1 GCA_913048125.1 uncultured Opitutia bacterium
TTCTCTGTGCTCGGTCTGGAAATCCATTTCCTGTTTCCGCATCTCCTTGATATTGGGATGGAAGGTCTTCAGTTCCATTTCGAGCTTGTCCAGGAAGGTGGGCCCCCATTCCTTTTTCAGTTCCTCCTTGAAAGAGGATGCGACCACGGCCTGCTTCCATCGATCGTCGATTTCCTCCAAGTCTGCCCGGATTGAGTCATGATATTTCTTCTCGGCCTTGGCCTCCTCGTTGCGTACGTCCCGCTCGAAGTTCAATTCGGTGAAATTGGCATGGTGCATGAATTGCCTGCGGGTTCGGTCCATCTCCCTGATCACGGCGATCTGCTCGTCTGCCGATTGCGCGTTGTTGAATCGCTCCAGTCGTTCGTTCAGCAGTTCGTTCTGCTCCTCAACGGAAATTCGTTCATAGGGATAGTCGCCGTATTTCACGTTTGCCGATTAGGGTGTACCGTTTGCTCTTTGGTGAAAGACTGTATCCTTGTGCGTAGTGTCACTTGCTCTGAAAAACGTGAAGAAGATCAGCCGATCAGTTTCCTGAGTTCCTTCAAGTGGCGGGGGATGGCCGTGAAGGGATCCTCCTTGGCTTCATACTCCAGTACTAGGTATCCGCGGTACTTCGCCTTCTTGAGAATTCCGATCAGGCGACTCATGTCAGCGGGGACCTTATTGCCTGAGTCGTCCCGGAGTTCGACCTTGAGCTGTACGGTCGCCGCGTAGGGGGCGGTGCGTTCAAAGGCGGCGTAGGGGTCCTTGTCGGTGAAGTTGCCGGAGTCCAGGTTCACCGCGAACCAGGGGGACTGCACCCGTTCTACAATTGTAGTAAGGCGGCGTGAGTCCATGAGGAAGTCGTGGTTCTCTAGTGCGAGGATGATGCCTTTGCGTCCGGCCCGTTCGCAGGCTTTCTCCAAGTTGCGGACGGCGTTGTCGATGGCCTCCTTTTCGGAGATGCCCTTTGGAGCCTTCCCGGCGAAGACGCGGATGATGGGGCAACCGATGGCGGCGTAGTGGTCGATCCAAGTATCTACGTGGGCATGCCACTTATTCAGCTCGGGCCCGTCGGGTAGGGTGAAGACGTTGCGGATGGCGCCGCTGGAAATGTCGACGCCCTGAAGGTGAGCACGGCGGCGAAGCTCGGCAAGGTACTCTGGTGTGACTTCCTTGGGGAAGAAGTAGGATGTGGGTTCGACCGCGTCGAGGTCTTGGTTGGAAGCCCAGTCGATGAAGCCAAGCATGTCCATTGCACCGGGGGTGCCGGGCTTGGCGGTGAGCTGCCGGCGGAAGGAATAGGCGGCAAGGCTGAGCTTGAGCTTGGGTTTGCCTGTACGCTCAATTGGATCAATACCCAGTAGGGGACTCCCGGCGGCTAGCGTAGCTGTAGTCTTTAGGAGTGTACGACGATTCATCCTGCGAAAAACTTCGTTAGCTTATCACTTAGGAGGTAAGTGCCTACAACCGCGAAGCACAGGAAGGAAACCCAAAGCATCGTGTCCCAAATCCGTCCGGGAAGAAGGCGGCGGTCGGTCTTTTTGTAGCGAAAATAAAGAACAGATCCTCCGAGAAGAGGTAGCATAAGCGACTGCATAACCCCTGATATGAGTACTAATAGGACGGGCTTGCTTACAAAGATGAAGAAAAGGAGACTAACTAGAGCAAATACGACGTTACAGACTTTAATCCGACGGTAGCGGGTTGCTTCATCAGGCAGCTTTTGGAAACCAAGCAGGCTGGTGACGTCCACGAAGAGGCGAGACTGTGCAGCTATGGCAACGTAGAATGTGGAAAATAGAACTGCGAATGCGCCAATGAGAAAAATACTCTGCGCAGACTTGCCAAAAACAGGTTCGTACATGACCGAAAGGGTACGAATCATCTCGGACCCTTCTGGAACCATGCCGGTACGTCCTAGTATTGCTGCTCCAAGAAGGTAGAACGCCAAGGTGCAGAAGGTGTAGACAATCATGGATCCCCATGCATCAAACTGCATTACCTTCATCCAGCCCTTGGCGCGGCCTAGCCAAGTGTCTGTATTTTCGTGAGGCCCAATGTACTTACCATAACCTTTTTCTAGGCACCAATAGGGGTACGCAATCAGTTCAGATGCCCCGACTCCAATAATCCCAAAGGTGGCGAGTGCAGTGCCCAAAGGGGACTTTCCTGCAGCTTTTTCTGCATCGGATACTTCCGGCATGCCGAAACTCATGCCCCCAATAAATTCTTTCATTGTGACCGCCCATTCAGCTTTGGCCTGCAGGGCGATTAGGTTGAAGATGGTCACGAGTGTAAAGGCACACACCAGGAACATACAAAATTTCTCAATGAAGTTGAAGTTACCCCATACCAGCAGGATACAGGCAACGATGGTAAGTATGGTGGCCCAGACCACTGGATCATTGCTCTTTGCCTCGGCTTTTTGATCAGCAACTACTTTTTCAAGTTCGGCAATTTTCTGCTTTATGGCTGCTGTCTTCTCGGGAGTAGATTCAAGTCTTTCGGCTTCATAGGCAGCAAGTAGGTTTTTTGAGACTTGAAGGTTCACCTTGTTGTCGAGGGCCTCGTTATAGCTTTTGCCCTGCTCAGTGAGCGGGGCGCTGATAGCAAGTGCCTGACCTACGCCACCTACAATACCGCCTTGTTGGGCAAGAGTAGCTACAAACATAAGAAACCAGAACCAGATGATAAGGTTTCCGCCACGTACCTTAGGCCCGGGCACATCGTTGAGCATAACCAGAGTGGTCTTGCCAGAGGAGATTGCGTAACGAGCCAACTCAATCTGAGTGAAGACTTTTACGATACATCCCAGTAGAATGAGCCATAGAAAGCTGAAGTTAGCCTCCGCGCCAGTCCGAGTCGTAGCAATGAGTTCGCCGGAGCCCACAATGGATCCGGCAAGAATCATACCCGGACCCAAGTGAGTAAGGATTCCCTTCAGATTGTTTGGAGGCGTTCGAGTGCTTGATGAGGAGTTGTTTTCTAGCGCCACGAGTCAGCCCATTTTGAGGTTTTTAGTTGGCTTCGGATGTGCCATTCACCCAGTTCTGAAAGTAGTTGTTCTCGAATGGCTTTGTGGGAAGGATCGTCCCATAGGTTGTGGAACTCATCGGGATCGTTACGAAGATTGAACAGTTGCCCACGCTCTTCATCAAGGAAATGTACCAGCTTCCATTCTTTAGATCGAATCATAGTCTGAAAGACCCCTTCAGTGTAGTTGAGGTCTCGAACCTGCTCCGCGAAGACGTGTTCGCGTCCTTCGAATGGTTTACCCTCGAGAGCGGGGAGTAGACTGATTGCCTCCATGTTATCGGGGTAATCTGCCTCGGCAAACTCCAGAAGAGATGGGCCGATGTCCATGAGTTGGACCAAAGCTTCGCAACGGTTGCCACTAGAGATACGTCCGGGAGCCCAGGCGATTAGAGGGACACGGGTGACAGTATCATACATTGTCCATTTCTGGCTATGCCCATGGTCCGTGAGGCAATCGCCGTGGTCGGACGTAAAAACGATAACGGTGTTGTCCAGTTGTCCAGTCGCTTCCAATGCGTCGATAATTTCGCCAACCTTATCATCTATCATAGTCACGTTGGCTAAGTAGTGGGCGCGTTGGTCACGACGTTGGGCTTCTGTGGGTTCAAGCTTATGGACTACGGAGTCGTGATCTACCTCGGTATTGTGGACCCGCATTCCCTTGTAGGATTCAGGTTGGTTCTCTAAGTCCTCGCTATGAATTTTTTGGAGGGGAATTATCTTGTCCTTGTAACGGTCAAGATGCTCAGGAAGTGGGTCGTATGGGGGATGAGGTCCCGGGAATCCAACTTCAAGGAAAAATGGAGTCTTTTGTTCCTCCCCAGATTTTTCTCTTCGGTTATGCAACCATTCGACGGCTCGATCCCCTACGTAATAGTCAGAATGAGTTTCAGGGGGCAGGTCCCATGTGAATGCTCCTAAGCGATCACGATAGTCCTCCCTCTTGCGATACTCGACACGCTTTTGCTTTTTGTGTCCACCACGTTGGAGAAATTTGTCCCACTCGTCTAGGTACTGGCCACCCTCAAGGAAACGATCTTTGTTCTCTACCACATGGCGTTCGTGGAACCCGCAAGGTGTCTCATAAGGATAGGTATGCATCTTTCCGATGTTGGCACAGTGATAGCCTGCATCGGAGAGGTTTTCAATCCAGCTTCGGGTCCAGTTGTCTGCATTCTTTAGGATGCCGGTGGTGTGTGGATAGTAGCCTGTGAACAGACTTGCTCTGGACGGTGCGCAGGAGGGGGCTGTAACGAAGCAATTGGTAAAGTGAGTACCTTCGTTAACCAGGCGATCTAGATTTGGCGTTTCCACATGGGGGAAGCCAAGTGCTGAGATGGTATCATAGCGTTGCTGGTCTGTGATAAGGAAGACGATATTGGGAGGCATTTTTGAATAAATTGTCTATATTAATGGACTTTTAACAGGGCGGCACTTGCCCTATCCACGCATTAAGCCATTAATGTGCTGAGTGGTCCTGTGCTATCGGCAAAACGCTCAATGTTGGCTCCTAGCGCTTGTGCTTGCGTAAGCCACAGATTTGCGAGTGGTAAGCCATGGTGGAGTTGGGGGTACTTACTTTGGCGTTTGGGGACAGGACCAGACTTAGTTGAAAGGTTGAGATGTTTTCCTGTTCGGAGGCGTCCTCCACCGGAACCAGCTATAATAATTGGCAAGGCACTGTATTGGTGGGTTGCTCCATCACCAAGACCAGAACCATAGGTTAGAAGGGTATTGTCGAGAAGGGTAGTTCCGTTACTTTCTTCGATGCTATCCATCTTTTCAACAATGTAGGCGAACTGTTGCATGTGAAAGTGGTCCACCTTGAGCAGGTCGTTGATGAACCGGCCTTGGTTGTGTGACATCTGGTGATGACTACGAGGCTTGTCGAAGAGGCTTTCGTATTTGTAGGGAGTATCCCAACGTTCGGGACCAACCATGAAGGTCGCTACATTTGTCAGACCAGTTTGTAGCGCTGTGACCATAAGGTCACCCATGAGACGAATATATTCGCCACGGGGCAAGTGAGCTTCAGTGGGTTCGTCAATCTGTGCGTTTTTTATGGTATTCCGCAGATGTTCTCGGCGGTCCATTTGCACTTCTATCGTACGGATAGAATCAAAGTATTCTTCAAACTTGTTTTGGTCTGCCTTGCCAAGATGGCGGCGCATGGAACGAGCGTCCTCAAGTACAAGGTCTGTTATATTGCGACTGGCCTGCAAACCTTGAGTTCCGAAGAGTCGATGGTAGGCCTTACGAGGATCACGCATGCTGGGTGCAACGTGTTCTGTTCCATACCACGAAATGTTGTCGAACTGTATCGACTCCTTATTGTCCTTATGGCTGTTGCAGCTGAATTCAAGAGTGCGGAATGGGGTATGCTTACCAAGGGTCTCGGCGATGACATGGTCAAAGGTGCGGGCTTGCGGGTAGGGGGACTGAGTTACCGTATGAGGGGCGGCACTAGTCAAGAAGCAGGAGGCACACTGGGCGTGCACGTCGGTTCCTTCTTGAAATGTGCGGTCTAGTCCTGTGATGAAGGTAAGCTTATCCTTCACTCGTTGAAGTGGTTCTTGAGTGGGGGTCAGTTGCCAATCATGCAGACCTACTGAAAGCTCAGCATCTGTGACTACCTCGGTACGACTTCCTGTGAACTTTGGGATCGCAGCCTCGGATTCACCGGGGAAGAAACCACGCCGCACTACACCTATTGGAACATAGAACCAAGCAGCTCGTTTTGGAGGTTTCTCCTGTGGCGGGGTTTTGGCAAGGCTCTCTAGCCAAGGCAGGGCAAGTGTTGCGCCACCAATCCCTCTTAAGAGCTTACGTCTGGAGGTAGTTTGCATTTGTTCCGACAAGTTATAACAGGGGCATTTTCCTTCAAGGCTATTCCTTCGTGTACTTGGTCTGGAAGGGCTCGCTCATGACGACTGCTTCAATTATCCTCGCAATTTTGTAGTCAGAGTCAGCAGCGGTTTTTGTTATGCTGTCAAGTGCAGGAGAGTCTGCCGCATTGACTTCTCTTCCTAATGCGTAGGCAAGCAGATGTGCCGAGAATCCACGGACGAAACGGTCTTTTTCTGCGAGAATTGCATCTTTGAAGGCAGAAATGTCATTGAACTGATGCTTTCTTAGGAGAACTCCAGAAGGGTCGACCTTTAGTCCGTTTTCATAGGAATTGCGCCAGCGACCCACAGGGTCATAGTTCTCAAGGGCGAATCCAAGTGGGTCTAGTTTATTGTGACAGACCGCGCAATCGGCACGTTCTCTGTGCGCAACAAATCGCTCCCGGATAGTCAGATTTTTAAGAGTTTCTGGGTCTGCCTTCGGTAGTGGCGGTACATCCGCAGGTGGCGGTTCCGGAGGGTCATTAAAAATAACTCCTGCAATCCATGCTCCGCGAGTGATCGGTTTGGTTTCTTCTGGACCTGAGGTCATTGTGAGCACTGCGGCCGATGTTATGACTCCCCCCTGCCTTCGGTCTTGGATTGGGACACGTTTAAAATTGAGCGTTACTGGACCGCCGAGCTTACTGCTACTTTTCTTTTCAGGATCATACCAGCGTTCGAGTCGCGGTGAACGATAACTGAAGTCTGAGTCTATAAATTCTAAGATGGAGCGATTTTCGATGAGGACGGTCTCAAACAAAAGGAGTGGCTCCATCATCATATCCATAGTAGTCCGGTAGTTGGGTGGGGCGTAATAGAAATCAGGGTACTTTTTTACATCTGGCACCGATGATATGATGCGATCTAACTGAAGCCACTGTGTTGGAAAGCTATCGCAAAAACGTTTTAGTTTTCTGTCTTTGAGCATGCGTGCGATTTGGTTACGAAGCATCTCCGGTTGTGACAATTCTCCCTTTGATGCCTCTTCCAGCAGGTTTTCATCAGGCAGGGTTCCCCACAAAAAGAACGACAGTCGCGAGGCTAGTTCAAAGTCATCCACCCGACTAGGACCTGAACTATTGTCCGAGTTTTCATATAGATACAAAAACCGTGGCGAGGCCAGTACTGCGGATGCAACTTGTTTCATGGCATCCGTGAAATTCATTCCACCCTGTATCAGCCTGAACGCATGTTGAGTGTAGCGAGTCAGCACATCCTTTTCCGCGGGTCTACGAAAAGCTTTCATCAGAAAGGGTGAGAGTCTTTGACGGACCATCTCTTCTGAAACTTTTTTGTCATCAGGCGGTGCGAAGAAAGTACTCCAGATTCCTGAAGTTTTGGGACCAAAGGTTGGGCTGTTCAAGATGGAGTTGCTCAAAGTCAGAAAGTTCTCCATGAGAAATGGTGAAAGCGATAGGTGGTCTCCTTGATTATCATAGCCGTGTTCGGCACGAAGGTCCTGAGGGAAGGGTGCCACACCTCCGAGTCTTGGTTCAATAAGGCCTGACTTGCCTAGCGGGCGACTGCTGACCGTCATTTTATCCGGCATCTTGCCTGACTCTGGACGAAAGTACCCATTACGGTCCCTCATCATACGTTCGGGTAGAGGGTAGACCTCAACCTTTAGTTGGAGCAAGTCCTTGACGGAATTATTGTATTGAAAGCGGTTCATACGCCTGATGGGCGTGCGGGCCAACCCCTTTCCAGAATTGAGAGATTGGGCGAGCAAGCTTTCCAGATGGACAATCAATTTTCCGCGGACTGAGGAGGGTAGGGAAGGTTGATCCTCCGGTGGCATCTCAGAGTCTTCTATTACGCCAAGGAGGGTTTCGAGAAGGTCTGGGTCGGCTGTTAGTTGCCTCAGGTTTTCTATCTCAAATAGATTAACCTTACCCTTTACCTTTCCGCCCATACCATGGCATTCAATGCAGTGTCGCTTAAAAATGGGTTGGATGTCTTTGCCGAAGTCAACCGATTGCTCTGCAAACAATACTGTCTTTGTCGCACAAGCTAGAAGCATTGTTTGGAGAAATTTTTTTCGGAACAGAAACATTATATTATGATTGTTTTGTCACCTGACTTTGGGACAAGCTAACGACTTGATGTTCTACTTAATGCTTGATTGCAAATAAGTTCCTACCCGAAACTCTTACTTCACGAACCCACACCTAATGAAGACAAAACTTTCATTCTTTGCATCCCTCTTGCTGGGATTTCTAAATAACGCAGCTTGTAAGCCTAATATTGTTTTGGTGATGGCCGACGATCAGGGTTGGGGCCAGACAGGTTACTACAACCACCCAGTGCTCAAGACCCCAAATCTTGACGCCATGGCTGCCAATGGTCTTCGCTTTGATAGGTTTTATGCGGGCGGACCGGTTTGTTCTCCGACTCGAGCCACTGTCCTAACTGGGCGCACCCACGATCGCACGGGAGTCTTCGATCACGGCTATGCTTTGCGAGACCAGGAAAAGCCATTGCCCCGTGCGCTGAAGAAAGCAGGTTATGCTACAGGTCATTTCGGTAAGTGGCATCTCAATGGTCTTCGCGGACCAGGAGTCCCGATCCTCAAGGAAGATACTCACAATCCCGGTGCCTTTGGTTTCGATACTTGGTTGTCTGTGACCAACTTCTTCGATCTTGACCCTGTCATGAGTCGCAAAGGTGAATTTGAAGAGTTTAAGGGAGACTCCTCTGAGATCATCGTTGATGAGGCGCTCAAATTTATCGGACAGCAAGTTGCAGATAAAAAGCCATTTTTCACGGTAATCTGGTATGGTACGCCGCACAGTCCATGGATGGCACTGGATAAAGACCAAGAACCTTTCGGGGAACTTTCCGAGAAGTCCCAGAAGCACTACGCCGAACTCGTTGCTATGGACCGCAGCATGGGCGCTCTTCGCAAAGGCCTAAAGAAACTCAATGTCGCAAAGGATACCCTGGTTTGGTTTACGAGTGACAATGGAGGTTTGCCCGGATTCAAACCCACCACAACTGGTGGACTTCGTGATTTCAAAGGATCCATGTACGAAGGAGGACTTCGCGTGCCTGCAATACTTGAGTGGCCTAATGGTATCGAGTCACGTATTACGAGTCATCCTGCTGGCGCAGTAGACATCTTCCCGACTCTCGCCGAAATCGTTGGCTTACCTGCTTCCTCTATGCTTAAACCCCAAGATGGTGTTAGCCTCGTTCCACTATTTGCCAAGGAGACTGGTCCACGAAATAAACCGCTTATCTTCCGTAGTCGCAATCGCATGGCGGTCATTGACAACAATTGGAAACTCCTATCTTTGCCTGGCAAAGGTGACCGTGCAAAGCTTGAGCTTTACAACATTGTCGAAGACAAGGCTGAGACTAACAATCTGTTTTCTGCAAAACCTAGCTTTGCAAAGAAACTTAGCCAGCATTTGGATTCTGCTCGTAAATCGATCGAAGCAAGTGTTGCAGGCAAGGACTATCCCTCCGGCAAACTAAATCCACAGCCCCCGCGCATCTTTTGGACAGAAGTCGAAGCCTATCGTCCTCACTTCAAGGACTGGAAGAAACGTCCTGAATACATGTCTAGGCTTAAAAAGTTTTGATTTCAAAATCCTGTAAATCATCTTTCCGAAACTACAGGAGAGGTTTTGCCACCCTTTTTATGAATTTTTTTCAGTCTTAATGAGAATCCTCCTCGTCTGCGTAAGCCTTTTAATCGTTCAAGCAGCTTATCCCAAGCTTACACTGAAAAAAGGGGACCGGGTCCTCCTATATGGTAATTCCTTCATCGAACGCCTTCAGGAACACGGCCTTTTTGAGGCAAGTGTCCAATATGTCAATCCGGGCAAAAATATTGAGTTTCGCAGCCTCGCTTGGACTGGAGACGAGGTGGGTCATCGCCTCCGCCCTGAACGCTACGTCAACCACCTAAAGAAACTTCTGGAGAAGTGGCCAGCTAATGTGGTTATTCTCGGTTTCGGTCAAAACGAATCTTTTCTTGGGGCTTCTGGGGTGGCCCGTTTTCAGCATGATCTGGTGGGCTATCTTGAGGAAGTCTCTCGCCGCCATGCCGGGGCTAAAATAGTCTTAGTTTCTCCCATTGCTACCGAGTATAAGGAAAATGCCAATTACCCCGATGTAGTCAGGCGCAATGCGGAAATTAAGCTTTACGCTGAGGTAATGGCGAATGCCGCCAAGCACTACAAGGTCGAGTTCGTAGATCTCTATACTTCGAGCCTTAAGCTGTATAAGACCAAAGGTGGTCCCTTTACCCACAACGGCATCCACCTCAACAGTAAAGGATATGATCAGCTCGCGCTCACTATGGCGAAGGCTATCTTTGAAGTCCCGCAGCCTAAGGGTCCTGTTCTAAATCGTATCCACGAGATTGCCAATGCGGTCTCTTCAAAGGCCGGTCATGTTGCAAACATTGTCCGGCCAGTTAATACAGTCCTCTACTTTGGTGTTCGAGGACGAGCAAAGGAGTATGCGGCGGAAATGCCTCGATACCACCAGCTTATCGAAAATTCTGAAGCCGCCGTTCATGAGATGGCGCGCCATCCGGCAGTGCCTTTTGATTCTTCCCCTGCTACACTAGAGCCTTTAGTTGTGCACCCTCCATCTCAACTTACTTCGCCAGACGATATGCTAAAGCAGTTTCAAGTTGCGGAGGGATATGAGGTCAACCTTTTCGCTTCTGAACGTGAGTTTCCTGAACTGCGCAATCCTGAGCAAATTGCATTCGATGATCAGGGGCGGCTCTGGGTCGTCACAATGCCATCTTTTCCCGGGACAATACCTGGTGATGTACCCGCAGATAAGATTCTAATATTGGAAGATACAGACCGAGATGGCCGTGCCGATAAGTCTACTGTTTTTGCTGACGGGTTGACCGTTCCAGATGGCCTCGCCTTTCACCAAGATGGTGTGATTGTTTCTCACCAGCCTCGACTGGTTTTCATGAAAGATACCGATGGCGATGGTCGCGCAGACTTTCAGCAGGAGCTTTTACGGGGAATTGATGTCACCGATGCCCATCATGGAGGTATGATTGCAATGGGGCCACTTGGACACGTGATGTTCTGCGATGGTGTATTCCATCGTTCCCAGTTGGAAACTCCACACGGAGTAGTTCGCGGTATAGATGCCACCACCTACCGCCTTGACCTAAGAAGCGGACGTATTCACCGAGAATACCAGACTCTAACCCCCAATCCCTGGAAGATCACTTGGGATCGCTGGGGTAATCTCTTCCAGATGTATGGAGATGGATTTGTTCAGGACAGCCATGCTATGCCATGGACACCATTTGGAGTGTATCATCCATTTAAGCGGGGTATAAGCATAGCCTACGGGAAGGGTTCCGCTGCATGCGTCATTTCCAGTCCAAACTTCCCAGAAGAGTACCAGCAAGGTATGGCCTCTGCGGTACTTTTGCGTAAATGCTTTGTCTCCATCTCCAAGCACAAAGCCGAGGGAGCCTATTTTAAGGGTAGCGACAGGCTCGATATTCTTTCCTCTCCAAGCCAACTCTTTAGGCCTGTGGATATCGCCTTTGGGTTCGACGGAGCGATGTACGTCTCTGACTTCTGCTCTCGAATCATTGGCCATGCACAGAATGCAATGCGTGATCCTCGCTGGGATGCACAAGCTGGCCGTGTATGGAGGATTGTTCACAAGGGTCGACCCATAGCTAAAGATTGGCCGGAAATCAAAAGTGCTAATCCGGCCCAGTTATTAAAACTTTTGAATCACCAGCAGGACATTGTCCGTGACCATGCTCGTCGCCGCCTGAGGAACACACCGGATGTTGTCCGGTTCATCGATAATTGGCTGAAGGAAAAACGATCCGATGAGCAAATACTCCAAGCGCTATGGATTCTTCATGATCAAAGAGAGGTTCGCCCTTTATTTCTCGAAATTCTACTCGGTTCGTCACGGCATGAGATTCGTGCTGCTGCCATCCATCTTATTCGCTTTCAAGCCGCGCAACTGAAAGACCCTTTCGCTCTTCTCCGTAAGATGGCCAATGATCCGCATCCACGGGTCAGGACAGAAGTGATTCATGTCGTCTCCCATCTTCAGCAGGATGACCCTGCCTATGCCTCTATTCTTGGGGAGATTGATACCAGCGGCGACAAATCCCTTGAGACTATCCTTGCAGACGCAAGTCACGGTGTCAGTTCTGGTCACGGTCCTGAAATTCCTATCTTAGAAAAGCCTGCCAGTAGCCAAATCAGTCACTGGCTTCTCAGGGAAGGGGACTCACCGGAAAGAATCTACAAGTTTGGTACGAAGGCTGGCTCTCATGGGACCATGCGCACCTTTGTTAAAGCCCCTGCATTACGTCGTGCCATCCTATCGATCCGCCACTCTTATGTTCGCGTCCTATTGAATGGTGTCCCTGTCATTAATTCCGCAAACTGGTGGAGTTCTGACTGGAATGTTCAGGTCCAACTCAAAGCCGGTGTTAACGAAATCGAAGTTCAATACCCCCCAGGTCGTCGCTCCGGACGATATGCGCCTCTTTACCTATACAGCCCTCGCGGTACGATCCTTGATGATGTACAAGTGCCCATAAGTGAACTAACCCTCGGACAACTCGCTATGGCTCATCACAAAGCCAGTGGTCGTGATGGTAACAGTCTTCGAATTAGCGCGGTCCCTAACCAGTTAGCCTTCACGCCCACAGAGGTCACCGTTAAGTCTGGTCAGAAGCTTGCCCTTACCTTTGACAACCCTGATATCCAGATTCATAATCTAGTGCTAGTAAAGCCTGGCTCCGAATCTAAAGTCGGTCAATTAGCCGACCAGATGGCCCAAGATCCAGACGCCACCGCCCGAGAATACGTACCTGCTTCAGATGATGTCCTGTGGGCTACCCCTCTAGTTGATCCTGGTGGCAAAACTACTCTTGAGATTACCACTCCCGTCAGTCCTGGACGATATCCTTTCCTGTGTACCTTTCCCGGACACTGGCGGGTAATGAAAGGCATACTTGTCGTTCGCGAATAAGCTATCGGCCATATGGTTTCTCCTTGTGCTTATCTGGAGAAAACTTGAGAACGGGGTTCATGAAACCCCCGCAACTTCTCATCATTGTTTTTCTTCTCGTTGGTGCACTTGACGCAAAGGCACCACCAAACGTGATTCTCATTATGTCCGATGACATGGGTTTTTCCGACATCGGTTGCTACGGTGGAGAGATTGAGACACCACACCTCGATGCTCTAGCAGCTAACGGTTTGCGCTTCACCCAGTTTTACAATACGGCTCGGTGTTGTCCAACAAGGGCTTCTCTGCTTTCCGGAGTCTACCAGCATCAGGCTGGGATAGGTTTAATGACAGGAGACCGTAAACTCCCCGGATACCGAGGTGAGATCGGGCGGAATGTACTGACAATAGCCGAGGCTCT
>CAJWWL010000077.1 GCA_913048125.1 uncultured Opitutia bacterium
AAGAAATCAACCCATGTAAGAGCGATGCCAATTCCGATTAGAAATTCGATCGCAGAGGTTCCATACCTGCTCTGGGATGCAATATCCTGGTTACAAATGGCGATCAGTCCATTATCGGATTGCAATCACGCCGATTCAAGCTTTTAGAGTCGTTCAGTATATACAGTCACAAGGGAAGACAAAGTTGCAACCTCTTCAGGATCATCGAGTGGAACTGCCCCTAACGAATAAAAAGACGGCATCCAATCTTAATGCACAAGATCTGGCACATCATCTTGATAATAATTTTTTTAAGGAAGTGCTGACCTGGTGTCCGTATCACAGAGCTGATGCCCAAGCTCGGTGAGGTCGTGGATAAAATCGGATTCATCCGCTCGGTGACTCATACCGACAACAACCATTCCACCGGTGCACATTGGATGCTGACCGGGCATAAGCATCCAATTTCTAGGGAGAATTTCGGGGCGCGTCCCTCTGACTGGCCTCACATCGGCTCGTTAGTTAACAAGTTTTCACCTTCCGGCAATGGTCTTCCTAACTTTGTAGCACTGCCTGAGGTGATTGGTACAACAGCTGGTTTTATAACGCCTGGTCAAAATGCAGGCTTCTTGGGCAGACGTTTCGATCCCTTTGTCGTAGATAGTCATCCGGATGAGCCTGACTTTCATGTTCCTAACATGACACCCACGCAGGGTCTCTCTCGTCAGCGTCTCCGTGACCGGGTATCCCTGATGGAGGGATTTGACCAGTTCCGTTCGGATTTGTCAGGCAGCCTTGACGTTGCTGATCTCAATGCTGTCAATCGCCATGCCTATGACTTATTGACGTCCTCCAAAGTTGCTCATGCCTTTGACCTTGAGGCTGAGGGCATGCCTGAGCGTGAGCGTTATGGGATGCGTACCTTTGGTCAGAGTGCTTTGTTGGCTCGTCGTTTGCTTGAGTCTGGTGTAAAGCTGGTCACTGTATATTGGCATCGTGATATGCCCGGAGTAGACACTACATGGGATACGCACAAAGAGAATTTCAACGGGCTCAAAGATCGTCTTGTCCCACAAGTTGACCAACCGATCGCTCATCTGCTCAATGATCTCGAAGAACGAGGGATGCTAGATGATACCTTGGTCGTCTGGAGTAGTGAGTTTGGCCGAACGCCCAAGGTTAATAAGAATGCTGGTCGTGATCATTGGGGCAAATGCAACACCATTTGGATGGCTGGTGCTGGAATTCCAGGGGGGCAGATGTATGGGAAGTCCGACAAAATTGCCTCGGAACCTGTTGAGGATGCCGTCTCACCTGCTGATGTAAGTGCTACCATATTTCACCTGTTAGGATTGGACCCTCGAACGCATTTTCATGATGCACTCGGACGCCCCTTCCCTCTATCCGAGGGCAAAGTTTTGGAAAAGTTCCTGCGCAGCTGAACTTACCCGGTACAGAATTGTCCCAGCTTCAATCTTTAGCCGGGATCTCGTTCAGGGTATAGTAGGCAACTGGATGCAATATTGGGTCTTCAGTGTCCTTGCGGCGGATGACTGGGGTGTGAAGTTCGTGTACATGTCCCTTGACTAAACCTTCAACCACTAGACGAACACTTTTTCCGTCGGTACCAGCAATGGCCTTCGTAACCTTAGGAGATGTCTTATCTACTACAGGACTACCATAGCCCCTTTGGTAGATGTATGTGTATGCCTCCATGTGGTACTTCGTTGGATCTGTGAGGGTTTTGGGATCCGCAGGGTGGGTAAAGGTTAGTTCAAACCCATTGTGACGCGAACGCATCTCGTGGATTTCAAAGGGCACTTTCCCAGTCCAGTTAACACGCTGTAAAGAGAAGGGTTTTTTGCCGTGAGAGCCCCATCCCCGATTTGTGCCACCTGTGAACATGGTTCCGTTTCCACTGAAACGGGCGACAATGTTACCGGATCCAAACCCTTTAAGAAATGGGAAAGCTGCGCCTTGGTAATAGCCATTTACTTTTTCGAGAAACACCCGGTGTACTTTTGAGTGAGTTTGTTCGGAGACGAATAATTGGTTTGTAAATGGGCCAAATTTACCAGCAGTCTCGTCGCACTCAATGCCAGCAGGGGAGTTGCCCATCTTGCCGTGAGGTAGCACTATTGGAGGGGGAACCAAGTCCGGCACAGTCTTGCGTTCGGTTTCGATACGACTTCCACTTTTCGGCTCTGGCGGTTTGGGACCCAGTACATCAGTAAGAGCAAAGTACTTGTTTCCAGTCGGATTTCCCTGAAAACTGCCTTTGGCTAGATGCTTGAGGGAACTGGAGCCATTCCAGAGACCCTGGTTGTCGCAATAGAAGACGTCACCATGATGATTAAAACCAATACCGCCTGGAGAGCGGATGCCATAGGCTGTTGGGACCGTCTGGCCATCTGGGGTGACTCGCATACACCAACCGCGGAAAGGGCTCTTGTCATCTGCTCCACCCGAACCAGTAAGGCAAAGGACAACCCAGATGTTGCCCTCTTTGTCATGGCGTGTCCCAAAGGCATACTCATGATAGTCGCCATTGATGCCCCATCCATCCCCAAGTGTTTCGAAGATGTCGGCGCGACCATCGCCGTCACTATCCTTGATACGGGAAACTTCCGGGCGCTGAGTTAGATATAGCCAACCATCCTTCCATGCAATGCCTAAGACCTCATGAAGTCCACGGGCAAATAGGCTCCAAGTGGGTGGGTTGTCAGATGTTGCAGAATATGCTCCATCTGCGATCCATATATCACCGCGCCGTGAGGATATCGCAATCCTGTTGTCTGGCAACACATCGATACCACTAACCTCGATGTTCTCACCTTCTGGCAGTGGAATATCCATGATGGGGTAGTAGTCGGCTTCTTTGGGTTGAGCAGTTAGGTTGATGCTCAAAATCAAGAGTGCGGTGGCTGTTTGTAACGCTTTCATTTGATGTCTGAATTTTAAATTTATTGAGAATGTAGATCTACTCTGCCCATGCATAGGTGAGTTCTAGCTGGGCGGTTCCATTCTTAAATTTGACGGGCACACGGAGTTCACCGCCAATATTAAGAGCTTCGCTTCCTGAGACAGTGATTTGAAGCTCTTCGTCTATTAGAAATCCTCCGTTCTTCTCCGCTATATCTCCCGTTGCAACGCGAAAGTAGAGATTATTCGGAGTTTTCTTTCCGGAAAGTTTGAGTGTACGTTTGAGTTGGCTGAGCTCTTCTCCTGGAAAGGGGGTCGGCGTATCCTCAATGGTGACTCCTTCGCGTTCGTAATTAAATGTGGGGTGTTGTCGCTTATCTAGTCTGTAACCTTTAAATCGAAGGTCTTTCGTACGATACTCGGCTTTGGGCCAAGCTTCTTCCTCGGATTTGAGCGTAGCGAAAGCGATACCTTCTGGAAACTTAATTACCGAGTCTCCCGCCGGAGGTTGATAGCCTTGGCCACGGCCCTTCCAGTGACGGGCGCCGTCCATGAAATCTCCCTGCCAGATTAGAGCTAGGCGGAGGTTGTTTGCATCAAAGGCTAGGTTCACGTCCTCATCATAGCCAACTCCGATAGCACGAGGGCCCGCACCAGCAATGAAGTTTCGGTAGATTGTGGCCTCACCTTCATTCGGTTCTATAGGAATGCCAGTGGCTCCACTGCTACCTCCACCGGGCTTGCTCCTGGACAGCGCTTGAGTTTTAAAGCCGGGGCCTGACCAGGCAACAGCTAGTTCCTCGCCACCGCTCTTTTCGAAAAAGCGCACTTCGATGGAGTGTTTGCCCGCTTTTAAGTTGACCGTGCCACTTCTGGACTGCACCCCGTGGATACCATCGTTATCCACCACTTTCTTTCCGTCGATAAAGAGGAGGGACCCATCGTCAGATGCTGTTGTAAATGTGTATTTACCGTCCTTTGGGCAGTCGATATCCCCATTGAACACAAAGCCAAAATTGTCGTTTTTGTCCCTAGGTGATATGTCGAATAGACCATTTGCAAGATTACCAGTCTTCTTAGGATCAAGCTTAGAGAAGTCAGGGCACTTATTCCAACTGCCGTGGTATAGTTTGTAGGTTAAGTTGGTAACCGGGTTGGCAAGTTTGGATACCGCCATCATACCATTCATGAGCTGGAAGTGGCCCGGGAAAGTGCAGATGTAAGGGTAGTCTCCTTCCTTCTTTGGTGCCTTGAACCAAATCACACTCTCCTTCTTTGGTTGAACCATGCCAGAACTGTGTAGCATACGTGGGTGCCCCTTGGGTTCCCAGTCCATTTCCACCCCCTTGTCTCCAAGCTTCATTACTGCGTCAATTACCTCCTGTCCCTTGTCTTTTCCCTTGGACTTTCCTGGGGTGCAGATTATGAGATTATGAGGAAGGTCGTCTACGTTCTTGAAGATCAGTTTAACCTTTGCTCCTGGTTTCACACTGAAAGAACGGATGTCGTATTTCATTTGTGCTCGTAGAGTGGAGATTACAACTTCTTGATCGACCTTCTCAAAACCTTTAGGAGGCTTCTGTGCGTTGAGGGTAAATACAGCCAATAATGCTGTCGCTAGCTTGATTATCCTTCTGTTCATTTAGAGTACTTACAATGTGTTTTGATATTCGTTTCTCCTTATTGATTCAAATGTTATAATGAACCCTATCGGGGTTTTTGGTAAGAAGTCTAAGCAGTTTTATTTCTCGACTCTGGGTACACAACCTTCCTGCGGACGAATCGTTATTGAAGAACATTCAGACGGTTTCGATTTAGGATATAAACACCAAAGTTCTTCTTGAACTTACAGTTTACAGCATTTTGCATGATTCCAGTGATTGAGAAGACGTTGGTTTCGTGGGATAAGCCCTTTCTGGAGAGTGCTGCTGACTTGCTATTGCAGCAAGAGGATAACGAGCAATCGGGACGACCTCTGGACCTAGGCAATGTGCTTGTACTAATGCAGACTTCAAATGCAGGGCGTCGATTACGAGAACTCATAGCCATGAGGATGTGGAGGAAGTGTAAAAAAGGTATTTTTCCACCCCTAACTGGAACGCCCTACCAATTGGTCAGACCGACATCCAACAGTTTGAAAGTAGCGACTCCCATGCAGTGTCTATTGGGTTGGTGTCATGTACTGGATGGATTAGACTGGCAAAAGTTGATCGGCTTATTTCCAAAGCCGGAAGCTTTACAGGGAGCCTCTGCCCGGTTGGCTTTGGCCAACTCATTGGAAGCTCTTCGCACACGGCTTACTGATGCCGATCTAGATTGCAGGGCAGTCTTCGACTCTGGGAAAGTGCACGAGAGTGAAGCTCGGCGCTGGGAGGCACTTGCTTACTTGGAGGAAATTTACCTGCAGCAATTAACGGCAAAAGGCTTTACGGATCCCCGTGTTCTTCAACGTGAATCTGCTTCGATTGGTAATGTGCCAGAAGGTGTTTCACGTATTTTACTTCTAGGAGTTACTGATCTTTCTCCGCTTACTCAAAAAGCCTTGGCTCAATTGCCTGATGATATCCTAGTCCAAATTGTTTGCTTCGGAGAAGAGGGTTCTCTTGAAGACGCTTTCGATAATTGGGGGCGCCCGAAGACCAGCTACTGGAAAGATCGCAATCTAGACTGGGAAAATATCCATGTCTCATTGGATGAGGTTGAAGAATGTCAGAAGATAGCAGGGTTTTTTGAAGGATTAAAGCCAGAGCGTCGAGCCTCTGTTGGCATCGGTGTTGTGGATAGTAATCTCGTACCCATTTTAAAGCGATCCCTCGACGGAGTAGGTTGCAATGCCTACGACCCGGCCGGTGACCCTGCGCACAAACTTGGATTACATTCCCTTCTAAAGTCACTTCTGGAATGGGTTAGGCAGAAATCATTTCGACAAGCCGAAGCATTGTTGCGGTTTCCTGTTATTCAGGAGGTACTAGATTGCAAGAATACTACCGAACTTCTACATGGACTGGACTTACTGCGGAACTACGCCCTCCCTTCGACTCTTGCTGACGCATTAGCCGTTCAACCACTCAAATTATTCCCCAAAGGGGGACGACGAGCAAGACAGAATGATGCTGACCGTTCCAAATTGAAACTGGCGCTGACAGTGCTTGGCCAACTTGAGAAGCGCCTTCAACCTTTCACTCAGCAAGACTTCAGTGCTGCATTGAAGCAATTTCTCGAAGGTATGAATCTTGAGCCTTGGGCTAATCTCCAAGGATTCCTCTTTGAAACCTTAAATGACCTATCAGGACTGGGCGAAGGTCTGGCAACCACTCTTCAATTCCAGATTGTCGTTGAACAACTCGGTAAATTGCGAACTACCTCTGTGCACGAATCATCTGCTATCGAGTTGCAAGGCTGGCTAGAATTAGTCTGGGAAGATGCTCCACACCTCCTTCTTGCTGGTTTTCAGGATTCCGCAGTACCAGAATCTATTTCTGGTGATTTGTTTATTCCTGAGTCTTTGCAGGTTGAACTCGGCCTTCCTGGGAACGAAGCTCGCCTAGTCCGTGACGCATGGCAGAGCGAAGCCATTCTTCAGACCCGGAAGAATAGAGAGGGTAGGGTTGATGTTATGCTTTGTCGTAAGGATATCGATGGTAACTCGCTACTTCCATCTCGTCTGCTTTTCCATTGTGCTGACACACTTTTACCCGCTCGTGTGAATTCACTGTTCGGCGATTTACCTGTTGCTTCATCTGCTCCTCCTTGGAGCGCACCGTGGAAGCTTCAGCCTGAGGCTAAAGTGCGCAACACAATATCTGTAACTCATTTCAAAAACTATCTAGACAGTCCTTTGATGTTCTTTCTCAAGAGAGAAGGCTCCGACGAAGTAGACCCTGACAAGGCTGACATGTCTCCATCTGATTTTGGTACACTCCTTCATGCTGTTCTGGAAACGCTCAAGGGAGAAGCAGATTCCTGCTCGGATCCAGATCAAATTACCAAGTATTTGAAATCTCAATTCCGTTCGAAAGTAAAAGCACGTTTTGGTGAGATTAATTCAGCGCTTTTAAAGGCTCAGTTTGGATCGGCCTTAGAACGCTTAAGATTTGCTGCGATAAAGCAATCAGAAGTTGCAGGTGAGGGCTGGAGGATATATGATGTCGAGCGCAGGATTCAACTGGATTTATGCGACATCAAGGTTACAGGTATTATCGATCGTATTGACTATAATGAAAACAGCGGAAAATGGAGGTTGATTGACTACAAAACTAGCGGCACTTCAATTCCTCCTTTAAATGCTCACTGGGGTGTGGTTTCTAGATCGAAAAAACTTAAGGAGTCTCCAAGTTGGGCACGCTTTACCGATGTAGATGGAAATGAATGTGCATGGAGAGATTTGCAGTTGCCTCTTTATGTTCTAGCTTGGAAGTCTGAGATCTTATCAGGAGAAGATGTTCAGGCCGGTTACTTCAACTTACCTTCTTCAGAAAATGATTCTGGTTTTAAAGAACTGATTTTGAGCCGAGATATCCTTGATTCGGCGACTAAATGTGCAGAGGCGATTATAGAAAAGATTACTAAAGTTCAGCAATTCTGGCCACTTGGGCGGAAGCTGGAGCTATACGAACGATCTTATAAGCGACTGTTCTTTCATGATGTGGAAGCCACTCTCGAGCCTCCAGTTGTGCAAGACGAGGAGGCTAGCAATGGGTAAGCAACTCGACAACCTGCTCATCTCTGCTTCTGCCGGTTCAGGTAAGACCTATCGGTTGACTACGCGATTCCTTCACATGGTCTTGTCTCAGGGCGACCCTACTCGAGCGCTCGCCCTGACCTTTTCAAGGGCCACGGCTGGAGAGTTCCTTCATAGCATCCTGAAGCGTTTGGCTTCTGCTGCGGACGATGCCGACAATTGTAAGGAACTCAACGAAGATATCCAGAAGGATTTCAGTGGGGCGGAAAAATTCACTCAGGAGACCTGCCGGGTCACACTCAGGAAGCTGGTTGCTCAGTTGCACCAGCTCAACCTTGCTACAATAGACAGCTTTTTCAACCGTGCCCTGTCAGTTTTTCCCATGGAGTTCGGGCTTGCGGGGGGGTATACCCTACTTAGTGAACATGAGCAGGAGCAAGTCCGTCATCAAGTTTTGGGCCGGTTGCTCAGGGATGTCTCACAGGAAGAGGCAGACCGACTTGCCGCACGCTTTGGTGAAGCCCACAAGGGTAAGGCTCAGGGTTCCTTCTATCGTGCCTTTGTTGACTTCGTGAAGGACAATCACAGCATCCTGATGGAGGTTGGCGATGATGAAAAATGGGGTATTCCGGAACGTTTGTGGATCGGCGGTTGCCCCTACCATGAACTAACCAGGCAAGAACTTGAATGTGAAGTCCGAGTTATTCAAGAGGAAGTAGATAAAATCCAGCACAGCGTTTCGAAAAAGCCTTTGGAAACTCTGGCCCAGTTTTTTTCCAACTGGAATTCTGGGGAGTTTCCGAAGATCTCCACTTTAGTGGAAACTGTCCTTGCAAACCTCCCTACTTTTCTGAAAGGAGTGGGAGAATTTACCTTTCGCAACAAGGTACATACCTTCTCCCCAGAAGCGGCCATTGCATTAGGCAAATGCTTATCCCATGCACTAGCCCTTGAGTTAGGCAAATCATTAGCCCGTACGAGAGGTCATTTAGAACTTCTGCGTGAGTATGAGAAACTATACCGAAGAGAGATACGGGAGCGAGGTTTGCTGACTTTTACAGATTTACCTATCTTGTTACAACCCAGCCCAGGTAACGTACCTGCCCTGAGCCTACAGCCAACGGCGGAGGATCGTCTCTGGATGGACTACCGACTGGACGCTCATTTCGACCATTGGTTCTTCGACGAATTTCAGGATACCAGCAACTTGCAATGGAACGCAGTCCAAAACCTTGCATCGGAGGCGGCACAGGGGAGCCAGGATGGACGTTCCCTGTTTGCCGTTGGAGACCCTAAGCAAGCCATCTATGCATGGCGTGGAGGCGATCACACCCTATTCCAAAAAATGGAAGAAAATTTGGGAAAGAAGTCGGAAACCATGGACGTGTCTTGGAGGTCAGTTCCTGCCGTCTTGGATTTCGTCAACGGAATCTTTGAAAATGTATCGGCTGGCTTGTCGGGTTTTAATAGCGATTCCATGGAGGAATGGAAACGGATATGGAAGCCGCATGAATCCGCTGAAAAGTTGGCTTCACTCCCAGGTGTTTCCCGTCTCTACATGGTAAAGCCAATTTATAATTCCTTCGGCAACGAAGATTACTCGGAGACTGTTTATCCATTGGTAGTTGAATTGCTGAACGAAGTCCAGCCGTGGAGACATGGATGGGAGTGTGCCATCCTCGTTTCCAAGAACGATCATATTGCCATGGTTGTGGATGCATTGCGGTGTGCAGGAATCGAGGCCTCTGGAGATGCCTTTGTGGCCCGAGCTTTGGATAATCCTGCGACCTCTTTACTGTACTCTTTCATCAAGTGGGTCGTTCATCCAAGTGATGAATTCTGCCATCAGCACCTTCGGATGAGTCCATTCGGTTCGGCAATTGACGATTTCGGGGAGTCGTGTCGCAAGGAGTTTCTGGACACGCTGACAATGTTGGGAATGGAGGCCGCAATTGAGCCTTGGACCCAGAGACTGGACCTTCCTACCAGTGATACATTCTCTAAATCCCGTGTGCTGGAGTTTTTGGACTTGTGCAGAAGGTTCGATGATCTGGGACGTCGTGATGCTGATGCTTTCCTTCGCTTTGTCGAGTATAGCAAGTCGATGCCTACGGGGGCAGGTGGAGCCTCTGTTAAGGTAATGACAATCCATCGATCCAAGGGTGCTACATTCGATATGACGATTGTGTTGGGCTTAGATGGGAATGACATTTCTTCGCTTCGTCGTAACAACTTGCATGTGGGACGGCATGCAGATCGGACGCCCAAGTGGGTTCTCGAACTTCCGTCAGAAGGCATTTGCCAAGGGGATTCTGTCTTACGTGAAGCCTATGCTGGTGCCCGTGCCGAGGCATCCTATGAGAACCTTTGCAAGCTTTATGTGGGACTGACCCGCGCACGCTACGGATTGTATGTTATTGCTCCTGAACCATCAAAGAGCAGTCCCAACTTTTCCAAGTTATTGCAGCAGACCTTGGAATTGGACTTGGAGGAGTTGCCGCCCATGCGTGGCGCCGAAGGCTGGTGTTCGCGGATCAAGATTGCGTGGGAAAGCCCTTTGGGAGACGGTTTTTGGTTCAAGAATAAGACACTGCTGGAGCGCAAGAAGAAAGATTCCTCGCAGGCTGAAGTTCCTGCTGGAATTATAGCCATGGAAAATGAGAAGAGCTATGCTGAAAAGCGTTTGGCTCGAATTGAGCCTTCTCGAGTGGAGTCGGATTCCTCCAAATCGATCCCTAGAATCCTGACCACTCCTGATAGTGGCGCTCGGCAATTCGGAATCGAGGTTCATGCGCTACTTGCTCGCATTGATTGGGTAGATGGTACAGTTCATGAAACTTTGAAATCACTTGGCGTCCATGCTAACAATGAGGTTCTACAGCATGTTGAGGAATGCTTGAGATTTCCTGCTGTTGCTGAGTTGTTTAAGCGACCTACCAACCCGTTTGAAGTTTGGTTGGAAAAACCTTTTCTAACTGTCCTGATTCAGGATGGCAGGGAGGTTTATTGTTCAGGTGTTATGGATAGGGTGGTCTTGCACTTTGACGATTCAGGCAATCCGATTTCAGCTGAGATCATTGATTTTAAATCTGACCGTGAACCTTTCCCTGAGAAGCATCGAGGCCAGATGGAGACTTACCGACGTGTTTTAGAACAGCTCATAGATCTTCAGGAAGACAATATTCATCTACAGCTTGTCTTTACCCGAACGGGCGAGGTTGTTCGGTTGTAGTCGACCCATTAGGCTGCTGGGTCCTCCTCCTCTTCGGGTGCCATAATCTCCTCCAGTGCATCAGTGGACTCTTCTATTTTTTCTTGGTAGCTAAGCGGTAGTTCTTTCTTGGCTTTTATCCCGAGTTTTTTGAGCGCCTCTGTACGATTGAGTAAGTTCCCGTGCCCAGTGTGGAGTTTGTTGACCGCTTTTTGGTAGGAATTATCCGCCTTTTCAATTGCTTTTCCTACACTCTCTAGATCGTTGATAAACCCTACAAATTTGTCGTAAAGGTCACCAGCTTTCTTTGCAATCTGCTCTGCATTGAGGTTCTGTTTTTCAATTCGCCAAACATTTTCCACTGCGCGCAGTGTGGCCATCAGGGTAGTGGAGGTTACTAGCACTATGCGTCTGCGAAAGGCGTACTCGTAAAGTCCTGGATCTGCCTTCAGTGCTGCGCCAAAAGCTGGTTCAATCGGGACAAATAGGAGGACGAAGTCTGGCGTATTAAGTCCCTCGATAGCTGGATAGTCCTTTTCGGCTAGCTGATCGACATGATTACGAAGAGACATCACATGTTCTTTCAGAGAACTGTTTCTTTCGTCATCATCTTCCTGTGCGCAGTATCGTTCGTAGGCTGTTAGGGAGACCTTAGCATCGACGATGATTTGGCGGTTGTCTGGCAGTTTGATGATTGCATCTGGGCGTTGACGGTCGAAGGTTTCCTGAAGACTGAAGTCCCGCCCCTCTTCTAGCCCGGCTACCTCTAAGGTGCGAGCCAGCATAATTTCGCCCCAGTCTCCCTGCTGTTTGCTGTTTCCTTTGAGAGCATCTGTCAGGTTTTGTGCATCTTCACTAAGGCGCGCCTGATCAGTTTGCATGGATTTGAGGCGTTCCAGAAGTGTGGCTCTGGCCTCGTTGTCCTTGCCGTGGTAGTCTTCAACTTTCTTTCTGAACTCCTTAAGGTCTTTGTCTAGTGGCTCAAGTATTCCCTTTAGGTTTTCCTTATTTGTATCAGTGAATTTCTTAGTCTTGGCGTCTAGGATGTCGTTAGCGAGATTCTCGAATCGTTCGCGTAAAATCTTTTCCTGTTCCTGCTGAGCCTCGCTTTGTTCCGCTATTTTGTCTTCGAGGTTCTTATTTTCTGTTCTAGCCTGTGTGAGTTGATTGCTGCTGGTCTGAAGTTGGGTACGTAGTCCCTCGATCTCTCGCTCTTGCTTGTCGAGACGTTCTTCACGTTCACTTACGTTTTTTCGGCTGTTTTCGAGGTCTGCATCTGCTCTGACGATTATGCTATCCTTGGCAGCAAGTTTGGTCTTTAGAAGAAAGAAACTTGGTAGGACCCCGAGGAGAAGTCCTCCTACAGCACAAAGGTATGGAAGGTATTCTGGCATGAACTAAAATTTAATAATTTTGGGTTGTGTCGGTTAGAAATGTGAGGAGGTCCTGGCGTTCAATTTAATACCAAACCAGAATGGCAGTTTGCCTAATGCTAATGTTCTTTATTTGGAAAGCGAGACTTGCCAGGGCAGGGGAGTTCAAGTGTCCAGTGCACGGCATTAAGCAGAAGTATGCGGAAGGCTTTTTGTTTAAAGTCCTCAATATGTCCAAGGGAGGTGTAAAAAACTCGATTGCTAGAGTCGGGTTTATGCGTCCAAGCAACAGGCTGATTCTGTGTGATGCTCTCAGCGAATCCGTTCACTAGTACTTCTGCCGTTGGAGCTAGGGGAGTTGTCTTGTAGAGAGAACCGCCGGAAGGTATTTTCCCGGTCTTTGCTGAGGGTAGTCCCTTTAGGATGGGATGACCTTTGGCGGTTGGTTCGGTTTGGAACCAGGTCTTTAGATTATTCCCGTGGTGGCCCGAATAGTTGCCGCCTAGAATATCTGGGTCAAAGCCCTCCCAGAGAGAGTGACCTTCGGGCGCAGGTTTGCCTCGGAGGTGAAATGGGTGACTGGAGGTACGTATCCCTATCACGGGTTTTCCAGATTCAACATAAGCGCGTAAAGCCTTCATCTGAACGATTGTTGGTGCCCGTCGCCGAACACTCAGGAAAAGTAAATCGGCATTTTGAAGAGCTTTGGTAAGACCCTTTAGGTTATTGCGCTCAGGGCCTTCAGGGGGCGCTTTTATGAAATCTGCCTCAAACCCCAGAGGGGCCAACTCTTCCTTGAAGAAGGTGGGTACGGTCTCCGCAGTTCGATATTCTTTTTCGGCTAGGACAAAAACTATTTTTTTCTTTTCAGAACCTATCAGAAGAGAAACGAACAGACTTGCGACTAGGACAGCATTTATTGACCTCATTCACCCATTAATCGGCAAGAGACAGACGACCGTCAATGAATTTGCCCCGTCTTGCCTCAGCAATTAATAGCTTGGCTTTTGCCTTGGATAACGTTCGGCACAATCTGCGGTTGTTCTCTTAGTATTGGGTTGCGAGGCAAGCCAAAGTTATGGATGGAGATAGAGCTGCCTTTTATCGGTATGGATAAATTTAAACTCT
>CAJWWL010000078.1 GCA_913048125.1 uncultured Opitutia bacterium
AAACAAGCTATAGAAGTTCTCGAAAAATTCATGGATCAAAACATTTCAAATTACTCCGTCTGATTACAGCGAAACATTCTACAACCTCGTTGATCTAAGTCTGCCTGCAGAATGGCTACGCAACAGTAGCTTTCTTGTCCGCAATGGAAATTAAACCCCCTAAGTGGGTATTACTTCGAGGAAGTCACGACCATTGCGAACGCATTGAGTTAGCATACGTTCATCAAAGGTGCTTAGTGCACCCTTATTGCGAGCGGCAAGTCCCAACAGGTAGATGTCAGTAAGGTATTTTCCTGACGTCAACCCGCCTAGTTTAAAAGGGGGTGCTTCAAGTATGGAGAGTTCATCCTTCCAAAACACATGCTGACCTGATTTTCGGAAGAGTCTTAGTCGCTTGGTCGCTTCGCGTGGTAAGCCCAATGATGCTGGGTTATTGGGATGACTCATAATTCGTACGAAACCATTTTCCGTAAGTGGACATGTCGCCCATCCCTCCTTTCTTACGTCACCAAACCAGTCGTGCGCGAGATCGTGGTGCTCATGACTGGGGTCAAAGAGAGCAATCAGCACGTTGATATCTAGTAGACGAACCATGTGAAGCCCAGAAATCAAATAATCACAGTTTCTACAGGAGCGGTTGGGTTCAGATTAAGCCGCTAACTAAATACCCAGTTCTTCCCTCAATTTGTTGAGATCCCCCTCGGTCAGAGGGCTTCCCTTTCGAAGAGGGAGTAGGGGAACTCCGTTTCGTGTGCCCGATACACCCGGGTTCGTTTGATTTTTTAGGTGCCTTTGAAGGGATTCAATAACGATAGCTCTTAGGGTAGTGGCGTGTTCTACCGCATGGATACGAGCCCTTTTATAGAGCGGATCTGGAAGGTCTATTGTTGTTTTCATAGTAAATACGGGTTTATGTATTCCCGTATTAATGTATTTCCGTCAAGTAACAAAAATGGAAAACAGATTAGTGGATTAATCGGCGTTTGATTTCAGATGAGATGAGCCCAGGTGAACTTGTCCGGTGCTGAATCTTTTTGCCGTATTCAGAGACTCATCTTCCAAGATCCTTTTATCGGGTAATCTAAAGTCCTGGGTAATGAGGTTTTCCGCTTTGCATTATGCCGAAACCTACTACAACCCACCACCATATGAAGATTCCTGGAGGACGTGGTATCCTAAATCTATTCTTTTACCCTGGTGGTGAAATCTCTGGACGTACCTACGCAGTTTGTGGATTCACCATGTTTTTCCTTAAGTGGAACCTAGATAGAATTATCGCTGCTGATATATTTGGTTCCTCTTGGCCTTGGGCTTACATGTTTCCAACGAGGTCTTTGGGTGATCTTAGTTCCGAGAGCCTAACTCTCCTTTTCTGGATGGGGCTTTCTGCACTACCATTCGTTTACACTGGCATAGTACTTACAGCCAAGCGTCTTCGTGCACTCTCGATGCCTCAGAAACTAGTGCTACTTTTCTTTGTACCAGTGGTTAACCTACTCTTCTTTCTGGTGCTTTGCTTTGCGCGTCGACCTGAGACTATTAATTCAAGTCCAACAGACAGCGTTTGTCCGCGTTGGTTGCCACGAAGTCGTTGGGGTCGCTCGGCAATGGTCATGGTGCTATGGCTGCCCCTCACTGCGATTGCCATGTTTGCATTGCAGGATTTTGGATGGGGTCTTTTTTTAGGTGTTCCGTTTGGGCTTGGATTCACTGCTGCAATATTAGAGAGGGCGAGCGGAAACTGCCTATCGGTTCGAAGTGGAGTTTTAACTGCCTTCTACTCGATGTTGTTGCTTTTTAGTTTTTTGTTTCTTCTCGCTCTGGAGGGTCTCATTTGTATTGCGATGTCGTTCCCAATTGCGACTCCAGTTTGTATTTTAGGGGCAGTTGTAGGAAGTCTATCTCCGCGAGCTGGCAGAAGTTGTTTCGCTATCTTTGTGGGCACCACTCTTTTTATGGGCTTCGAGCATGTCTATGCGCCTAAACCGCCAACCTTCAGTGTGGTATCCAGCATAGAGATAGATGCGCCACCTGAAAAGGTCTGGGAGCAAGTCGTCACTTTCTCCGAACTCCCACCAGTTGAGGATTGGCTTTTCAAGACTGGCATTGCCTATCCTGTTCGAGCCGAAATTGATGGCAGTGGCTTGGGGGCAGTCAGGCATTGTATTTTCTCTACCGGATCATTCGTAGAGCCCATTACGGTTTGGAATTCGCCTCGTGAACTGCGCTTTGGTGTATCGCAGCAACCCTCCCCAATGCAGAGTTGGACCTTCTACAAATTTCTACCTACCAGCAAGAAGGTCACCTTCCATTCTGAGGAAGGTCAGTTTCTACTTAAACGCCTGCCTGAAGGTGGTACACGCCTTCAAGGAACTACTTGGTACCATAATGAACTTCTTCCCGCTGGCTATTGGAAGTTGTGGTCTGACTTCATAATCCATCGAATCCATGTGCGCGTTCTACGTCACATCAAGGCTGAGTCTGAAAAATCCTAGCTTTTCAGGTTGCCCGCGAATTATCTACATCTACATTTGTAACATAGTTCATGAAAGTGATACGTGCACAGAGTGCTGGGTTTTGTTGGGGCGTCGAGCGGGCTATCAACATCGCTCGTGGTTTAGCTTCTGATGGAGGAGAGGATCGCCGGGTCTACACAGACGGCCCGCTAATCCATAACCGACAAATGATGGAGCGTATGGAAGCTGAGGGTGTCCGTGAGGTCGGCGACTACCAAAGTCAGTCTGAAATTGAAATTGATCAAAAGAATCAAGACGAGGACTCAGTTCTGGTAGTCCGGGCACATGGAATCTCTCCTGAGCGCCGTCAGTATCTAAAAAGTCTAGATCTACCATTCAATGATGCAACCTGTCCAGATGTGGGCATCATCGCTGGGAAAATTAAGAATCATGCCCGCAAGGGTTACGACATAGTTGTGTTTGGTGATCCTGAACATCCTGAGGTCATTGGGCTGATGGGTTACGCGGAGGGTCGAGGTCATGTCGTTTGCAGTCTTGATGATGTTGAGGCATTACCCGCTTTTTCTGGCGGAGTATGTATGGTCTCGCAATCTACTATGTTCTCCCATGAGTATAAGGCTTTGGTTGACCGTGTGTTTGAAAAGTACCCTCAGGCACAGATCTTTGACACTATTTGCGGTGCAACAAAGGAACGTCAGTCTGGTGTAAGCGACCTTGTTGAACAGGGTGCGGAGGCAATTATTGTTATCGGGGGTCGACACTCAGCCAATACGCGAAAACTTGTCAAACTTGCCGAGTCTTACGAGAAGCCAACATTTCACATAGAAACTGCCGAAGAGCTGAACGCTGATATATTTGGGCGATTCGAGACCATTGGAGTGACAGCGGGGGCATCCACTCCTGAGTTTATAATTCAATCTGTTTGCGAACGTCTTGAGGCTGTTTAGCGATTTTCGACTCCCGTCTCGACACCAGTTTTTATCAAAAATTTCGTGTTTCAGCTAATAACTGCACAATCTAACTCCTGCCTCTAAAGAACTCAGCGAGCGCATTTAACGCGCGGGCCCGGTGGCTGATTGCGTGCTTCACTTCGGATGGAAGAATGCCAAATGTATGTTCGTGCCCATCAGGTTTAAAGACAGGGTCGTACCCGAAGCCTCCAACCCCTTCTGGTTTAAGTGTAATATGGCCCTCGCAGGTTCCAGTAAATGACGATATCTCTTGGTCAGGACAGATAAGAACAAGAGCGCAAACAAACCTAGCTTGTCTTAGTTGTTTAGGAACTCCTGAAAGTTCCTTCAGAAGTTTTGTGCGATTATCGCCATCGTTTGCATCCGGACCTGCATAACGTGCGGAAAAGATACCGGGGGCGCCGTTCAGAGCATCCACCACAAGCCCTGAGTCATCTGCAAGGGTCCAAGACTTATCTGTGGCTAGTGCATTGAGAGCCTCAGCTTTGAGGAGGGCGTTGCCTTCAAATGTCTTAGCCGTCTCATCAACAAAGGGCATGCCACCAAGAGAATCTGCGCCGTGAATCTCAATTTCTGGTAATGCTTCTGTCAGAAGGGCCCGAAGTTCAGTAACTTTGTGTTTGTTGCTGGTTGCGATGTAGAGCTTCATGGGTTATGGATGTGACCACGTATCAGTTGGTCATCGCCTAAACTATCGTGGTGTATATCAATTAGCTGAATAGCCTCATCGAGTGTGCTAATTTGTCTGCCCTGGAATACGGGTTGAGCCGAGGGATCGCCTAGGATTTTTGGCGCTCGGTAAGCGAATAGATAATCAAGCTGGCCTTGATTTAGAAGGGAGCTCAGAAGTTCGGTGCCACCCTCAAAGAGAACCCCATTGATTTGTGATTCCTGACATTTATCTCGGAAAGCTTGTAGGCAGGGCCTTCCCTCTTGTGAGGGGAGTTTCCAGTATTGGATTCCAGCTTTCTCAACTTGCAAAACAAGTTCTGACGGAGCGGTTTCAGTGGTAACCAATATCGTACGATGACTGAAAGAGTCGCTGTAGAGCGTCTTGGATGCCGACCAACTACGAAGTAAGCTATCAAAAACAAATCGGATAGGGGACCATGTTTCTTCTTCGTAATGGCGTGCAGTGAGGCTGGGATCGTCTGCGAGGACTGTACCTGCCCCTACAGCAATGGCGGGAAATAGACGCCGCCAGCGCATAACGTCTTGTCTGGCTTGTTCAGAGGTGATCCATTTAGACTGTTTATCTCTGGTGGCTGTGAATCCATCAAGGGTGGTAGCGACTTTGCCTGCCAGTAGGGGACTTAAACTGTTGGATATCCAGTGGTTGTAGATTAAATTTAAGTCCCGGCATTGCTTTTCAAGCAATTTTCCTGAGTGGACTTCGACGCCCGCTTCTCGAAGTTGTTGAATTCCTTGTCCCGCCACCTTGGGGTTGGGATCGGAAGTGCCGATATAAACTTGGCGGATGCCTGCATCGAGGATCGCTTCTGTACAGGGTGGAGTGCGACCATGTGTGCAGCAGGGCTCTAACGTGACATACAGGACTGCATCTGAGGCGGGTTGCCGTCCAAGGTTTCGTAAAGCATCCACCTCTGCGTGGTCTTTCCCAGCTGCTTTGTGATAGCCCGTGGCGACGACCTGATCCTGTTCTACAATGACCGCCCCGACCATTGGGTTGGGGTGAGTGTTTCCCCATCCTTTTCTGGCCTGTTCGAGGGCAACTACCATGTGAGCGTTACTCGACATATCTAGTACTAGGCTGGACGCACGAAGGGGTTGCTTCCCTTTTCTTGGGCGACACTTGTCTGTGGACCATGACCGGGTAGAAGTTTGGTTGATTCGGGCAAGGTATAGATTTGCTCGCGGATAGCTTTTTCTAGAGTGGGAAAGTCTCCTCCGGGAAGATCAGTTCGACCTATGCTACCAGCGAAGATTGCATCACCAGTGATTGCAAAGTTTTGTTGTTTGAAGTAAAAGAGCACATTTCCGGGACAATGTCCTGGAACATGACGGACTTCGCAGGGCTGGCCTAAAATCTCAAGTTTTTGACCATGGTGAAGATCATGGTCGATGCGTGCAGGGCGCATTGGAAGTCCAGGTGGCACATAGGAGGCCGCCAGTTCAGGCTTTTCGACTAGGATTCGGTCTTCTGGATGCAACCAAGTTCCTATACTTGCGCTCTCTAACTGGGGTAGTCCCGAAAAATGGTCCCAATGACCGTGAGTTAGGTATACGTCTGTGAGTTCAAGACCTCTTTCCGAAAGAACATTTGGCAGGGTGTCCTCTGCGCCAGGAGGGGCATCAAAAAGGACTGCATCGTTGCCTCCATCATTCCAAAGCAAAAAGGCATTTGTGGCAAAGGGGCCAAGTTCTATGGTTAGAATTTCCATATGTTTCTATGAAATCACCTTCCTTCAGCAGTGCCAGTTTAATCGGGACTAAACCATGCATGATTTTGATGTAAAGTTCACCTCAGGCCTACCGACTTATATTCCAAAGCAAGGAGGCTAAAAATGAACAAAAACCTACGGATCCAAAAAACTGGACTTGTACTGATTCTGGCAGGGTTGCTGGTTTCAGCCAATTCTCATCTTACAGCAGGTGCTGGAATTCGGCCCTCTGAAGGCGCTGGAATTAGGCCCTCTAAATTGCCCAAGCTTAATCGGGACACGCCTTATTCACGGGCAAAATCCAAAATGTCAGTTCCGAGTTTCCGGCTTGCTCTTCCGGACTTTACTCCGCGAGCTCTTGGCAATTCTGATATTTTAAAATCTGAGCCGACTGGCTACCTCCCAGTACGCGGTCCTGTTGACTTACGGCTTACGGCGTCATCTCCGAGGGAATTTGACCGAAGCAAAATTATTTACATTGAGCATGAAGGCAACTTTCCCAAAGGGCCTACTCAATACCCTCCCGCAGACCCCTTGCCTCTGATTCCTCAACCTCCGAAGCCCAACCCTCCTGCACCTACTCAGTCAGCAACAGCTACAGCTGCTCCTGTAGTGGCCGACACAACAGAGCCATCCTTGATGGATCGCCTGCAGAATCCTGGTCCCCAAAAGAGCGTTACTGGGACGTCCATCCTCTTCAATAATAAGGTTGACGGAATCACCCCCTCTGGACAAGAAATTATGGCTCCCTTCATTGTCCCACTCAACACAAATCCGCCCGCTATAAAGCTCGGGACAAAGGCAACATACATTCGAGAATAACTCCAGTTAGCCGCCTCTTCCTATGACGCACAAACTATATTCTTTCATCCTGAAGACTCTGTTGGGTGTTGCTCCCCTCATGGTGGCTATCTATGGTGAGGATGCGCACAATGGCGCTACCGCCCATGATCCTGCTGCCACAGAGCCCACAATTCCCTACAAAGTTCCAGACGCTCAAGCCCCACATGCCCATGTCGAAAAATATGGTGGAGATGGTGAAGAGCGTCGTTATGGCACCCTTGCACAGCGCTGGAAGGCTCGTCTAGAGGATGCCCGAAAAGCCGAAAGTCTGGGCCGTGATGATGAAGCTGAGAAAATTTTATGGGAATTGAGCGGGCCTCCTTACTCTGAGTCCCTAAATCGGGATATTTACCCTGTCCTAATAGATTTCTACGCAAGTCGTGGGCAGCGCGTAAAACTCATAGAAATCTACGAGCAATTTTCTTCTAGTTACCCTCAAGACCCTGAGCTACCAGAAGTTTTCTTTCGTTTGGGCAATCTCTATCGGGAATTTGGTGCCTACGAGTTGGCTCAAAGTCGCTTCTATAACGTGCTAAGTACCACCATTAGAGGCGCTCGTAATGATGCCGAAAAAGAAGAGTTTCGCCAGACTTCTCTTCGCGCACAGATTGAAATTGCTGATATCTACCTTGAACTGGGCAACTATGAGAAAGCTACCCAGTTCTTTGACCGTCTTCTGAGGCTAGATGACCTTGATCCCGAAAACGTAGCTAGGGCCGAATTTAAACGTGCTTACGCGAAATACAATGTAGCCAAAGACCTAGATGGCACTGTTGACCAGATTCAACGTGAGCTGAACAAATATCTCATGGACAAGGCGGAGACCTCTGACAATGGAGATAGTGCAGATGGTATCACTTCTGTTGATGCCTCTACCGATCCTCGTGTGGAAGCGTTGAAAAGCCGGGAGTCTGGCGTAAAGGCCGATCGCAATAAAGCAATTGCTCAAGTGATCACCTACCTAATGGACTGTGGTCCAGATAGTAAACCTTTCTATGAGGCATATCCCGATAACCAGCATGCCCCCGAAGCTCACTATCTGCTCGCAACAGTTTACAAATGGCAAGATACCGAAGACTCTCGGAAGAAGGCGCATGACGAAGTGATTCGACTTTTAGAGACGGCCAATAAAGGGATACGCTCGAAAAAGATTTCTCTTGATAACGACAAAGCCATATCCCTGAAATTCGTCGTGGATGATGGTAAATGGCTTACAGCTAATGGTCGTCCAGCTACACAAAATGAACTTGCTCGCATTGCTCAGGCGCTACCATCTAGTGCGTCCAAAGATGAAATCTATCTACCTTCCCAGCTATCAAGTCCAGACTCTTACCTCTGGGATGAGGAGGGCGAAGCTTGGAAGGATGAACAGGGCAAACCCGTTGATGCTGACATCTTGGCTCGGATCAGTCAAAAGATTGATACATGGGTCGCTTGGCAGAAGAAGGCAGGTAACCAACTTGCCAACGAATACTTCGAGAATGGCAAAAATGTGGATGCAATCAGCATTTATCAGAAATTACTAGCGTTGGACTCTACCCCTAAGTGGCAGGCCCCTATCGTTTACCAGCTTGGTCTTTGCTTCGAACGCATAGGTGGCAAAGAGTACAATCCAAAAGCCATAGAAGCTTATGAGATTCTTACCATGCCCGATAAAAATCCTAAGAACTGGGCTGACTGGACTGAGAAGATGGAGGAAGGTCTTGGAGACACCGCCAAAGAACTTGACGCTAATCTCGCCAGTATAGTACAGAACCAAGAGCAGTTCATCTATCGTATGGCTGAATGGCGTCTGCGTAACCTCCGTTGGAACCGAGGTGCTGCAAACGAAGTCAAGCGCTTCGAAATCAAATAAGCTACCTAAACCTATTCATTGCTGAGCGGCTCAATTCCTCCGAATCCTGAGCTTGCCGAATAAATCTCCACTAGTTTGGTGTTGCCTATGTACCGAGTGTGTATTTCTTGCGCCCCCATAAATATTTTACATGCAACCTGAACAAGTCATCCGGGAACATCTAAAGCTCTGCGAGCGTACGCACGACCTTCTCCTTAGAGAGAACAAACATTTGAAGGACCAGGGAACCCCGACCTCCAACGAGCTAATTGAAGAAAAAAAGCAACTCCTTCCTTTGCTCGATCATTCTGTCACAGCTCTAAACAAATTGCGCCGTGAGGATTTTTCTCCCTTTGGTGATGGTTCAGCTTTGATGCAGAAAGCCCAGAACAAGTTGATGCAGATTTTCTACATTGACCGAGAGAATGAGCAGTTGTTGCTCAAGGCTTCCATGCAAACCACCAGCTCCGCGGATGGAAGCCTTGGCGGAAAGATTACCCAAATACGCGACGTTCAGGCTAAGTTGGCTGCGCAGGAAGAGAATAGTTAGTCGATCTGGACTGTAAATCTCTGGGGCGACTCAGAACCCCAGTTCACGGGACTGAGATACCGTCTTCCTTGTACTTATTGATTTTGTTGCGAAGGGTGCGGATGTTGATGCCAAGTAGCTCTGCTGCTGCTGAACGGTTGCCATTGGTATGTTCGAGTGTTCTCAGGATTTGTTCCTGCTCAATCATTTCCAGAGGTTTGAGCGTACCATCTTCATGGTGATACCCGTTTGCACTAGCGACGGGCTCTGTAGGAGAGGTGCCATCCTCTATCACTTCTTCGGGTAGCACCTCTTGTTCTTTAGCTTTCGGAGCAGATGGTATTGAAGTTGGCGGCTCGGGGTCTAGTACAATGGGCATGCTTACCGAAGGCGTGAGGGCAAAATATTCTGGGGGGATTGCTTGACCATTATGTGCAAGTATGACCGAGCGTTCGATCGTATTCTGGAGTTCTCGAACGTTGCCTGGCCATCTGTGTTCCATTAGCGTAGTCTCCGCCTCTGGCGTGAAGCCAGGAATGTTCAGGTTGTGCTGTCGCGCGAACTTGGATAGGAATGCCTTGGCCAGTAGCAGGATGTCTTCACCACGTTTTCGTAAGGGAGGGACTTGGATGGGGAATACGTTTAATCGATAGTACAGGTCCTCTCGAAACTCTCCGTCCTTTACTGCTTGAAGAAGATCACGGTTGGTGGTGGCGAGTACGCGGACGCTGACCCTAATTGTGGTGGCGCCACCCACGCGTTCAAACTCTCGCTCTTGAAGAACTCTCAGGAGTTTTACTTGAACTTGAGGAGAAATTTCTCCTATTTCATCGAGGAGTATGGTTCCATTATTCGCTAGTTCAAAACGGCCTTCACGCCGACTGACTGCACCAGTAAATGAACCTTTCTCATGACCAAAGAATTCGCTTTCAATGAGGTTCTCTGGGATCGCAGCACAGTTGACTCGAATGTAGGGCTGGTTGGAGAGGAGGCTGTTACGGTATAGCTCCATGCCGACAAGTTCCTTACCTGTGCCATTCTCGCCTGTAATTAGAACGTCGCACTCGGTCTTTGCCACACGGCGGATCACTCGACGCAAGTTCTGCATGGGTTCACACTCGCCGATGAAGTCAGCATTATTATTCTGCTGTTCGCTGTAGAATTGGTTGACTTTGAGTAATTGACTATAGTTCTCAGCACGTTTGAGAACCAATTCGATCTGTTCTGTATCGAAAGGCTTGATCACATAATCCCTCGCGCCTAGACGCATACAGTCTATGACATCTTCCATGTTACCATGTCCCGAAATCATTATTGGCATAGGTGCGTTTGGAAGTTCGTGTAAATCGCGTAGAATTTCCATACCGCTCCCATCTGGAAGTTTCAGATCAATGAAAATTAGGTCGTATGTGTCTTTTAAGAGTTGCTTCTGTGCGTCCTGAATAGTCTGAACAGACTTTACTGAATACCGTTTTTTACGGAGGAGATCCTCCAACGTTTTTCGGATCATCAGGTCGTCATCAAGGACGATGATTTTCTCTAAGGGCATGCGAGGTAGCCGCTCGTAACAATCGACGAGACTAGGGTTTTAAGAGAGGGTGGGATTGCTAATGCTGAAATATACTACCAACTAAAATGCCACGGTCTGCCAAATTTGGCAAGTGGCATTTCTAATGAGGGAGACCAAGTTTGTTTCGCAACTGCTGACAGATTCTGTTACGGATTTTTTCGGGGTCGTCCGCGTTTAGGCTTTTCCTGAGCCGCCTCCGAAACTTCACCCATTAGCTCGTCAAATTCGGGGTTTTCCCGCTTACGTTGTTGTTCTTCTTCTTCCTGCTCCCAGTTTAAAGCCTCCTTATCCTGGCGGAAAACCTCATCGTCCTCGTTCACTTCTTCATACCCCTCTTCAATTTCAGGGTCGGTGGCAGCAGCAGCAGCATCGTCCTCTTCCTCATCACCCTTAAGGTCGTCTGAGTCGAGTCCATCAGGAGTATATTCTAGAACCGCAGTGATTGCAGTGAAACAGTGGATATTTTGGTCTTCGATTAAGTCTTTGGACTGAGCCTCTCGGATTTGGGCGTCAACCTCTTCAATGGTCAAAGGTTGGTCAGATTCGATCAGGTCGTTTAGCATCCGGACTCGTACTCGCAAGGCATGCTTCATGAAATCTTCAAAGGGACCGCTTTCTTCATCCATGTCATCCGGAAGGACAAAGAGAACTTGGTCAGGGTCGTAGAGGGAGTCCCTTGTCCGTTCCAAGCGAAATTTCTGCTTGGTCATTTCCTTCTCCAGCCGAAACTTAAAGAAAGCTTTTTCTACAATATCCTCCTGTATCCCATATTCCCGCATAGAATCGAGGAGCTCCAATATGTGTGAGAGCTGTCTGGGATCAATGATGCCTAATTCGTCAAAGTCCCAGTGTATGTCCTTGTTGACGGTTTGCACCCACCACATGCTTTCATTGTCAAAGCTTATGGTGCACCATTCGAGTTTTGGGGTTGCTGTTGCCATGGTTATGATTGGTTGCCGTAGTGTGCGACTTCTATTTTTTGAGTAATAAATTAATTAAGCTCGCAGGGTACAACTATTTGCTTTTCCAAATTTCAAGAAAAATGCGATAAAGACCTCCAATCTTTTCTCCAAATTATCAGATAAAAGTGATCGATCCTTTCTACGAAAAGCTGCTCCGCAGTACAATTTTCCGCATGGATGCGGAGGAAGCCCACGAGCTTACCATCCATGGACTCGGTTGGATGAGCCGCCTCAAACCTCTTTGCCGATGGCTACATTCCATAAACGGTTCTACGGCTAAGGACCCTGTCCGACTCTTTGGACTCCAATTTCCAAACCATGTTGGTTTGGCTGCGGGGCTGGATAAGAATGCACAGTGTCTACCTGCGTTTGCTGCGATGGGCTTTGGGCATGTGGAGGCTGGAACGGTAACTCCGAAGCAGCAACCCGGCAATGAGCGCCCTCGCTTATTTCGCTATCCTCAAGAAGAGGCCATCATCAACCGAATGGGTTTCAACAATGATGGGGCAGAACTCATGGCCAGCCGTATTGCCCGTTTTATGCCAAGAAAAAAGCGATTGATCCCTGTAGGTGTCAATATTGGCAAAGCCCGAAGTACGGCCTTAGAAGATGCAGTAGGAGACTACCTCTCCTGTTTCCTCGCCCTTGCAGACCAAGCTGATTATTTTACGGTCAACATCAGTAGTCCCAACACCCCAGGTCTGCGCAAACTGCAGGAAGAAAGCTACCTCCGTGAATTGCTTGGAGCCCTACAGGATGAAAACAAGAAGCGGGCTGAAAGGCTTGGGGCCAAACCTGTTCCCATTCTTGTCAAAATCGCTCCGGACCTAGACTACCCGCAGATTGACGAGCTACTCCGAATCCTGCTGGACCTCAGCTACGATGGAGTCATCGCTACCAACACAACCATCGCCCGACCTAGTTACTTCAAACGTGTGCAGGAAAACGGCGGTCTAAGTGGACGCCCGCTCACCGATCGCTCCGATCAGGTCATTCGTTTCATCCATCGCTCCACCAATGGTAAACTACCCGTTATTGGAGTTGGTGGCATCATGGATGTTGCCAGTGCTGCCCGTAAACTCGACGAGGGTGCGTCTCTCGTCCAAATTTACACTGGGCTCATCTACCGTGGTCCGGCATTTGTACGAGCACTGGTCAAAGGTCTAAGTGCACGCTGATTTCACCGTTTTATCTCCATGTCTAAGGAGAGATGGTGCTCAGGGGGGGACTTGAACCCCCACGTCCTTAACGGACACCAGGCCCTCAACCTGGCGCGTCTACCAATTCCGCCACCTGAGCATCGGTGTGGGAGATTTTAGATGTTATCAAAAACTCTCCCGGATGGTTGAGAAGGACGAACGAAAAAAATGCAATTTACAGTATTTGCAAGCCTTCGTTTGCAAAAG
>CAJWWL010000079.1 GCA_913048125.1 uncultured Opitutia bacterium
AAATTTAAAAGTAGAGAAGGATTATTAGGAGAAAATGCAAGGTTTTACAATAGATTTTTAGACGAAATAAGAGAAAAAGGAAGTCTAAATACAGGTGTTTATATAAACTGTAGATTAAATATAACTTGCGCATTAGGACCGCTATTTTTTCAATGCCAAAGTCAGGCCATCGGCCAATGGCAACATAATCATATCAACACGCGTATCATCCCGAACAATCTTGTTTAGCTTGCGTATCGCAGGGGTTGAATCGCCAGGCGTGGACTCATCAAGAACTGCACCGTGAAATAATGTGTTATCAATTGCAATCAATCCACCGGGGCGCAGCAGCTTTAATGCCAGTTCGTAGTAAACTGGATAAGATGGTTTATCCGCATCAAGAAAGATCATGTCCACTTTGGAGGCCATATTTTCACGCTCTAACATTGCTTGCAAACTATCAAGCGCAAGGCCAATCCGTAGATCTATCTTATTGCCTGCGCTGGATTTAAGCCAAAATGGCTTGCCTATATTCACAAACTGTTCTGTATTATCAAGTGCAATAACTTTTCCATTTCGTCCTAGCGCTTGTGCCAAAGCCAATGTGACATAGCCAGTAAAAACACCAATCTCAACTATTAGCTCTGCTGAAATCATCTTAGCTAATTCTTTAGGTAAATCTTTGTTTTGCCCTAGGCTAAACGGTACAGCGACGAAAACAATAGCAACGGCGACCAAAAGTCTAAGCGTTCGGCTTACCCAGCAAACTGTTTTGTCTTTCTTATTCATTTGCTAACAACCTTAGTATCTCAGGCCATCAATTCTCTAAGGGGACCTCTTAAGTCGAGGTCCTTGAGGTTGGAGTCAAGTTGGCCGAAGGTGTCTGTTGTCTTCATGCCAGCGGCTTGCATCAGGGAGATGTACAGGTTGCCCACCGTTCTATGCCCTTTGCTTCCGTATTTGGGGTACTCTATGTAGCGTCCAGTTTGCAACTTATTGTCCATCCCACCAAGAAGTAGCAGTGGCCAGTCATGTCCCGCGCAGTGGTGGTCCCCAGAGGAGCAAGACGTGTAGACGATCAATGTGTTGTCCAGCATTGTTCCATTCCCTTCTGGGATGCTGGAAAACTTCTTTGCCATCTTAGCAATCTCTTTTAAATGTAGTTTTTCAATTGCCATCCGCGCCTGATGTCCGGTCATCCCGTTGGATGCCTTGTTGTTTTGCAAGTGCCCTAAGGCATGGACCGAGTTTGAAAGGTTAAGCTCCGAATATTTCACCCCAAGTGTGTCTGGTCGTAAGGTCACCACGTTCGTGAGTCCTGCTATCAGAGCAGCGGTAGCAATCTCAAAGTGTGACTGTATTCGAACTGAGGGAGCTGTCGAGTCGTAGCGGTCAGATAGCTTGGGTGCGTACTTTCGCACCTCTTCCGTGAGTCCCGCTTTTTTCTCCTCAATTTTACGCAAAGCGTTGAAAGAATCCATGTAGAGGGCAAAACGTTCTTTATCATCACCAGATAGTTGCTTCTCCACACGTCTCGCGTCATCAGTAAGGAAATCCATAAGATTGCCATTGAGAGCCAGTTTGCTCTCCAACTCCTTGGGGCTAGCTACGGCAGCACCAAATAGTTCTAGAAAGGCTTTTCTCGGCGAACCTTGGTAGGCGACGGGTTTAGCTGGGCCATAGGCAGATAAATTTGGATAGCAGTATGAGTCTTCCGGTTTCCAACCAGCAGATTCTAGTAACTGGCCGTTCATCGCCATTCCATACATCGGGAAAGGCCCACTCGAAAGATGCATTCCAAGAAGACAATCCAACGAGGGGGCAACGGCTACTTTCTCTGAGTCGTGTAATGAAAGAGTACCAAATCCCTTCGTGTGGTTTCCACGGAATCCGACACCTGAAAGACTTTGCAGAATCGTCAAGTGGTCCTTGAAATCTTCGAGTGACGCTAGTTTTTCAGGCAATTTATGATCCGATAGCGAGACATCGACCATGGGGCCCTCTCGACGAGAACGATTGCCTAGCTTCTCACCTGAGTCTTCATTGACGAAATGATTGGTTAGACCATCCGGCACGAGGTTGAACTTATCAATGCCCGATGACTTTACTACGAAGACAAAACGTTTCGGTAGTGCGGATTCCTTTCCGCTCGCATGCACTCGAACCGTTTGAAGGAACGGAGCCATCGCTAGAGAACTGCCGCCCAGAGTCACGTCGCGTAGGAAGTGTCGTCGTTTGTAGACCATGAATTGTTTGGATTATCTTCGGTATAAAAATGAATCAGAAGTTAATATCGAAACCAGCAAAGCCTTAAAACTTCCACCACTCTCTAAATACGCTTTCTCCGCTTCAATCAATGTAATTGAGTCGCTGAGCATCTCATTGCGGCCCATGAAATATCGGAACAAATGTCGGATGAACGACTGCCGAACGCGGTCTGAATGCCCGAGTCTGAGCATCATCTCAACAGCATCCTTGACAGTGCCATCAACTTTTGGGTCTCCAGAAAACGCAATTTTTCCGGAGGCGTCCACTTTGCGAGTCTTAAGTTTGCCTTCCTTTAGGTTACGGTCGAACTGGTTGTCTCTGCGCGTGTAAATCTTACCATTTTCATCAAAGTAATGCTCAGTGCGGTAGCGACCCCAGTCATCAAATATCTCAAAAGGTTCACCAAGTGGATTCATTTTTCGATGGCATTTCCAGCAGCGTTCGTTGCGTAGCGGTTCCATTCTCTCCCGTAGAGTTTTGTGAGCGTCAATCGGCACAGCCGCGTCTACGTCTGGTGGCACGTCTCCAAGAACTCCAGCGAGTAGTCGTTCGTAGACCCATATTCCACGATGAATGGGATCATTGTCCTCATTAAGGGAATAGGCTGCCAACCATGCTGGATGGGTGAGCAAACCAGCACGTTGCTCACGGGGCATCTTTAACGGTTGCTCAATGGGCCAGTCCCACTTTTGTTCTCCATGGCGACCGTTGCTAGGCAAATTGTAGGGCTCGATATATAGGAGATCTGCAATTCCTCGCCTCTTGCCTATGAAAGGGAAATTGGGATGGCGGTGCATTCCCTTGTCTATGGTTGCCTTGTATAATGCGACAGTTTTCTCTGCATCCCTCTGAGCACTCTCCAGCGCCTTCTTGGCTTTTTCTGGCATATCCTCAAAATTGAAATCCCTTTTGATTTGCTCACGGCGTTTATCTATCTGCGCTTCTACATAGCCTGGATCCATGATCTCTGAGAGTCTCTTATCGTAGTGTTCTCTAGCGTAGTCATTATCGCCCGGATGAGCGATGAAGTATTCATTTGTGGTCAAAAGCTCAGCGATGACACCTTTGTCTTTCATTAAAACATGCTCAATCAGCATTCGAGCGTCATGAATGAGCATATCGGTATTCCATTGGTTAATCTTCTCCGCGTGTCTTCGATCGTTGTCCTTAAAAACCGTTCCCGCCCGATGGAATCCAAAGAACTCGTCAAAGAACCGCATGATCCTAGGTAAATCCTTTCTGTTCCAGTGTCCTGTGAGAAGTTGCTCGTTGAGGAGTTTTCTGACGAGCTGTGTGGCATCCTTTCTTGTTTTTAGTTCTCCGTTGCGGAATGCCTCCCGAATAATTTGGTTATGGTCTGGTCCTCGGTCAGTCAGAGCAAAGGCAATTGCGTGTGCAATTTCGTCCGGCGACAGGTGACGACGACCATGCTGATCCACCTCTCCTAGACCGAACTCCATTCTATAAATAGCCTCTGGGCTAAGGAACATGGCGGTCAGTGTTGTCTTCAGTCCTTCGAGATTTCCGCCAGTCTGAATATTCTTTTTCAGGAAGTTCATGTACTTTTGCCGCTCGGCTTCCTTTGGATCGCGTCCAATAATCCTTATGAATTCTCGGGTGATGACCTCTAGCAGAACAGGATCCTTTGGCAGCGGCTTATTTTCTGTGAACTGATGGAACTCGCCGCGTTTTTCTCTATTTGCTAGAAAAGACTCCGCTACAATCATCGACATCTGCACCGTGCTCTGATCGGCTATTGACATCGCTGCATAGTCTCGAATCCCGCGTTCTGAAGTCACGTAACTGTAAGGACTCTTCGCTTTGCCAAAACCTTTGTGTGCAAAAATCTCTGGACTGAATCGCCACAGTCGGGCAGGGGAGAAGGGGGGTGTTTTGATTTCACCTGAGAAGAGCTTTTCGTGGTTCACCCAGTTGCCGTATTCCGGAGCGAGGAGCTTTTTTCGGTAAGCTTCACCAGAGCCTGCCACGAGTATTTGCTCGTCGATAAGTTCGATGACTGCGTTACGTTCGGCAACGCTAGGTTGGTTTTTTTCGTCCGGAGGAGGCATGTCTCCAGCCGTCAACTGCTCTAGTATTTTAACCCATAATTCCGAGGTCTCTACCTTAGAGAAGTCGTAAGAAGCCTTGTGGAGAGTGAGCTTCCCCTTTTGCTTTTCCTCTCCGTGGCAGCGGATGCAATTGTGTTTGAGGAAAGGCTTTAAGATTTGTTCGAAGCCAGATGAACGTTGGGACTCGTTTGGAAAAACTGCAGGGATTAGGACTCGAATTGCTAGAAGACAGACAATGCTAATGCGGGTTCCATTTTTCATGGTAGACATCTTACACATTATCTCTGGGCGTTGAGGATAGTCCGGAGGTTTTCTTGGATACGTTTTGTGTTTTCGTCAGAGATCATTTTAGCTTCGGCAAGGGTTTTTCCCTTTCGCATCGGACGTTTATGTCCGATCTCTGTCAACCATGCGTCGCGCTGTACCCGCATACGTTCCCGGAGGAACATCATCATACGGCCGTATGCATTGGGATGTGGGTTCTTTATCGGCGGCTTGATTGCAAAGTAATTGATGAGCTGTTGGGCCATCAATTCATGGCCCTCGCTTCCGGGATGGATGCCATCGCGGGAGTACTTGAAACCAGCTTCTGTTTCCCGTCTTTTCGCGAGCGATTTCTTCATCGCAGTATGTAAGTCGATTACCCGCCAAGCATCCACCCGTTTGGAGACCAACCATTTGGCGTAGGCCGCCATAACGTCATCGTAATTGAATTTTGGGTTGGCTTTGTCGAATACAGGGGGAGTCATGAATACAATCTCTGCTCCGCTGTCCTCTGCCTTCTTCTTCAATCTTAGTATACCTTGCTTGTACTTTGTGAAGCGTTCTTCATCGAGCGGCATGTAGATCCCGCAATTAATTCCGTAGCAGGCGATGACTAGGTCTGGCTTCAAGGCTTTAAGAGTACGGTCCAGACGCTCATGCACCTCAGGTCGTGGAAAGCCGTGCTTCAAGTGACCAGGTTCGGATAGACCAGATACGGTTTCGCTTGGGATGCCTTGGTTTAAAATCTCTAGGTTGAGCTCTGGGTGGTTTACGGTGAGCCATCTCTCAAAAAAAACTACGTACTCTCCCCCGTAGGTTATGCTGTCTCCGAGGAAGACGATTTTCCTAGCCTTTCTGAGAATCTCGAAGTTGTCGTTGGCCTGTGTGCTAAACGGCAAGAAGAACAGCATTGATAAGAGAAACTTCCGAGCAGGTGCAGAGTTCATAAGGAAATGGATGGGATGCATTCGATTACTGGAGTTTTCTTAGATATTTTATGAGTCTGAAGGAGGTTAGCTAATTAAACGTATCAGCTTACTCTAAGCCTGTAAGCGTGCCTGTACTGGAGGCAAACTGGTCCACTTCCAAACCCAAACCTTGCAGCATGCTGACAAACAAGTTCGGTAAAGGGGTGTTATTGGTTTTGTCGAAGGCAAGGTGCTGGCCATGTTTAAAATCGCCACCCGCTAGGATGATTGGTAGGTTGGTCGTTAAATGTCCACTGGCATTGCCGAGGTTGCTTCCCAGCAGCACTTGAGTGTTTTCCAAAAGGTTGCTGTCCCTCTCTGGAGTTTCCTTGAGACTGGTCAGGAAATTCGACCAGACATTCATTGTCTCGCGATCGATCAGCTCCAACTGCTGGATCATCTGGGGATTTTTTCCGTGGTGGGTTAGTTCATGATAGCCTAAGGATACTCCCTTGATTGGAAGTACCTGACTGCCTCCGTTCCCTCCCAGGGCAATGACACGTGTAGAGTCAGTCATCAATGCTAATCGAACGACCTCGAAATGAGCCTTTAGGCGGCCGATGATATCAGCCGAGGCAAACTGTCTTGGTTGTTCCACATCAACCTTCGGTTTTGGAGTGCTGTGCCATTTCTCAGCCTTCATCAAGTTCTTCTCGGTTTCTCGAACTGCCGTAAAATACTGGTCCAGTTTTTCTCGATCCAGCTTGCCCGCATTGGCTGCCATCCGATTGGCATCCTCAAGAACTACATCCAGTATGCTACGTCCATCCTTCAAGTGAATTTTCTGCTTAGCAACTTCCTTTGGAGTTCCACTGAGAAACAGTTTTGCAAATACAGCGGACGGCGAACTTTCATGGGGAATCGGGACTCCGTTTGCTGACCAAGACATACCGTGGTCGCCTAAGGTGAGCGAGGCATATCTTGTAGAGCCCCCCAATCGGTGCGCAATGAACTGGTCAAGTGAGATCGTATTCTTGAAACTTCTGGACCCCGGGTGTGGCGCCGCAGTGAGAAAGGACTTCTCTGCAGAATGTCCACCGTCTACATCCGGGTGGCTGGTACCAGATATTACAGTGAAATCGTTACGTAATGTCGCCGCTGATTTCAAATAGCTGCTCAGTGCATAGTCGCGACCTGTTTTGTCCGGAAAAAAATTCGGGCCGTGGAAACCCAATGGGAAATTAATCGCTACCATTCGCTTGGGAGCGCCAATTGCTCCTCTCGAATCAAGTATTGGTAGCATTAAGGCAACACCTGTCCCGCGCAAAAAACGTCTGCGACTACTTTTACCAAATCCTTTAATCATACTCAATTTTGCTGAAAGGCTTTACTACCTATCACCTGATGAATTAAAGTTCGCAAGCCGTATCCTTTAGCAATGGTCGCCGATTTAATGGCATCTACGGTCGGTCGGTCGGAGAAGCCCAACTCTCGTCCCAATGCATAGGTCAGAATCTTTTCGGTCAAGCACTTGGTAAAAAGATCCTTCTCTGCCAAAAGCAAAGCTTTGAAGTCCCTAATACCTGAAAATGTCTCTCCGGTAACCAGTTGACCTGAAGCATCTACTTTTGCTCCGTCGCGGACCTTTCCCCACCCCTTATCTGCATGCTCGGGATTGACCACGAAGCGTAGGTAATTCTCCCGGTATTTTCCGACTGGGTCAAAAGATTCGAGAGCGAAGCCTGGTGGGTCAATGTAGCGATGGCAGGCGTTGCAACTCTCGACGTCTCGATGCTTTTCCAGTTGCTCTCGAATTGTTACGGCACTTCGGATATCCGGCTCAATTCCCTCGATTTCAGGTGGCGGTGGTCGCGGTGTTTTGCCAAGGATATTCTCCAGAGTCCAAACACCACGCAAGACGGGCGAGGTGTTGGTGCCGTTGGCAGTTACCTTGAGTAACGCACCTTGGGTCAGTACGCCGCCACGAACGGAGTCTGGTTTGAGCGAAACCTTACGCATGGCTACCCCCTCCACTCCGTCGATATCATAGTGACGAGCAACCCTTTCGTTTATGATGGTGAAGTTCGAATCCAAACAATTTATTACACTTAGATTTTTATCGAGGAGGTGCTGGAAGAAGAGTTCGCTCTCCTGTAGTAAACTATGTTGCAGCAGTTCGTCATATTCGGAGTAAAGTTTTCGGTCTGGGGTGGTCTCATTTATTTCCCGCAGGCGTAGCCACTGTCCTACGAAGTTTTGAATGAATTGCTTACTTCTGGGATCATCCAGCATTCGTTCAACCTGTTGGCCCAACCCAGCAGTTTGAAGCAATGTCTCATTTGCAGCACATCGAATAAGTTCTTCATCAGGCATTGAACTCCAAAGAAAGTAGGAGAGCCGGTTTGCGAGTTCATAGGCATTAAGTTTTTGACTTTTGGGTTGCTGGGTCTCGTCCAGATAAAGGAAGTTTGGTGAGCAAAGGGCAGCCACCAGAGCCACTCGCAGGCTAGCTTCAAAAGAGCGTCCTTGGCTTATGTAATCTTGGACCATCGTAGAGTAGCGCTTGATTTCGTTTGGTTTGGCTGGACGTCTAAATGTTCGCGACAAGAAGCGAGCTAAGATTTCTTGTGCTTCTGATATATCTGCCGTTTCGAGGTTCACCTCCCCAAGAAGCTTGGTGTGCCTTGCGGGCGGCCAGACATCATTGAGTGGCCCAGTGATGGTCACTGGGCCAAAGGCAACCCCTGGGAAGTTACCCTTGGCAGGTCCGTTTATCCAAGTTGGTAACCCATGTATAAAAAACTGTATTGCGTAATTTTTCCCCAAGACCGCTTCGAACTCAAAACGCTTTGGCTTCAGAGGTGCCTCATAGAAATCCAAGGTGGAGAAGGTCGCCGATGTTCTGTTGAAATCGGAGGTGTTGACGCTGAATACCAACGGCTTGTTACTCTTAACAGTAACAGCTTCCCAGCTAAACCCATAGCGTCCTCGCTCTGGCAATCGACCGTCGCGAGTTGAGATCTTGCTGTACTGGGACTTATTGCTCAGGTACGCAATGACCCTCTCGTTCTCGTACCCATACTGACCGGACTTCAGGTAGCGCTCGATCTCCCGATGTGAACTGACGGTCCAAGTCTTCACTTCCGGACGTGGACGTAGCACGATGGCCGCATCAATCGCCTTGCGAGCGGCATCCAAGTAACGCATCATATGCTCTGAGGAGATAGCCAAGGCAGCACCATTGTTGTCAAATCCATGCAGTTCCTGATCTTCCGGAAGCAAATGCTTTAGAGGAATATCGATGTCCAAGAGGTCGTGCATGGTATTCTCGTATTCGATGCGGTTCAGTCTTCTCTGTATCACCTCCCTCAACTTTCGGTCGCCTTGATGAAGGCGAGGGCTTAACCAGCTTAGCATTTCTGAAATCTCCTCTGTGGTCGGACGCGCCTTATTCTTGGGGGGCATCTCGCCGCTCTCCACGCGATTTAGGATATCCGTCCATTGCAAAACCTGTTCCGAACCGTTGAAATCAGGTGTAACGGCAAACAAGTCCAAGCCACCCTTCTTAGTTTCATCATCATGGCAATCGTAGCAATGCCGCTCAAAAAAGGAACCGACCTTGTTTCTGTACTCCAAGGTAGTCAGATCCTCCGAAACCTTATCTGGTCTGGATACTTTGGATTCTGCGCTTCTGCATACGTATTCTCCAAAGGTTGCAAAGAACGCAAGCTGTAGGGTGAACGAAAGTGATTTGCGGATGCGTGAACTTATTGGCAGCACAGCGCAAACCTGTCACTTGCCAAAAAACCAGTCAACTCACTCCGGAGTTTCGTTATTACGAATTTTAACGCCATTTTTCAGTCAATCGCCTTGCGATTCGTCTGGAGAATTCGTATTCAGATTTTTGGGCTGCAGATATTAATCCCCTGTAGTCTTTGCCTGCGTCGTCGAGTTCCTCAATCGCACGCAGAGCGAACATGCCGACCAGCAAGTTCGGGTCCTTGATATGCTCGACCAAAAGTTTCAAGTGTTCCTGATTACCCAACTTGCACAAGGCCTGGGCCGCAGCAACACGCACAGCGGGTACGCGGTCAGTTGTGAGTTTCTGGAGCATTGATTTGTGTTTTTCCGTCTTTTTGACTCCTAGCCACACTGCTGCCCAGTAACGCGTAGATGGATCCTCGGATTTTGCATACTCTAGCAACTTGGCCCCGTCGCGTGCTTCCCCGGTCGTGATCACGTCGATCAAGCGCAGTGTTTGCTCAACTCGATTCTTTTCCAGAAACGCCGAGTATTTGTTTCCTGACTCGAATCCTAGGTCCTCGAGAATCGGTTCTGGTATCAAGCCCATGTCACGCGTCTCAGTCATCCTTTGATAAAGCGTTTTTCGCATTTTGGTCAATCGATGCCGGTGTTTTGGGTCGGTGGCCAAGTTAATGAGTTCGTGTGGATCGCTTTGAAGGTCGTAGAGTTCCTCTGGGGGACGACGAGATGTAAATGGGCGTGACTGTTGCTCGTTCAACTTACCTTCCCTGTGCAAGTCGCGAATTACCTCCACGATCTTCTTGTTGTCCTTGTACTGGTTTGGTTGGGCGTGTGGAACGTGGGACATGAAGTTCCGTATGTACTTGTAGCGGGAATCCCGAACGCAGCGTAGGATGTCGACAGTTTCATCACATCGATCTCGTGCTGCGAAGACATGCTTCCGAGGGGTATAGTTGGTTGCAAGGAAGTCTCGGCCTTGAATGTTTTCGGGAATTGGAAGGCCGGCTAACTTCAGAGAGCTGGCAGTGATATCGATGTGCTCGATGAGGTCTTCGCGTACGGTTCCTGCGAGCTTTTTCTTCGGTAAACGGATGACCAGTGGCACTCGTATCCCTTCCTCGTAAAGGAACTGTTTACCGCGCAAGTGGCTAACTCCGTGGTCAGTCCACAAAAAGACCGCGGTAGAGTCCAGTCGTCCAGCCTTCTCGAGATCCGTCAGGATTTCGCCGACCTCCTCATCAGTCTTCACCCAAGAATCCAAGTACTTCGCCCAGTCCTGACGAAGCACAGCGTGATCCGGATAATAGGGCGGTAGCACCACCTTGTCGGGATTGGCTTGGCTTTTAGCTTTTCGGTTTTTGCCACCTTTCAACTGGAATTGTGCGAAGACGGGCTGCTCTTCAGGAGCCTTCCTCCAGTCACTTCCATTATAGAGCTGTCGATTCGGGATGAAATTGTAATCCGTTTTGCTCTTGTTGGTTACAAAGTATCCAGCATCGCGGAATATTTCAGGGATCAACTTGATTCCCTTGGGTATCCGGTAGCTGTCGTAATATTTTGCGTTGCCACTACCTTTCCCGGATGATGTCTGGCTACGATGGTTATGGGTGCCGAGGGAGGTCTGGTACATTCCGCTGACCATGGCTGATCGACTTGAAGAACATACTGGAGACGTGACGAAGGCCTTTGTGAAGCGGATTCCCTCCTGCGCTAGTTGGTCTATATTAGGGGTCTTTATAAGTGTTTCTCCGTAGCACCCGATATGTGGGGAAGCGTCTTCTATGACAATCCAGACAATGTTAACCGGGGCTGGTCGGGCCAAGTTAACGCAAAGAAATGTGGCTGCTAGGAGTAGGAGATTGGTTTGCATATGACTTAATCAGCCTTAGCGCGGTAGAGAAATGAATCGGAGGTTAGAAGGGAGAGGACTAGTGCCTTCATGCTTCCTTCATTCGTTACGTAGGCTTTATGTGCGTCCTGAAGAGTCTTGGCATCACCCAAGGTTTCGTTGCGGCCCAGAAAGAATCGAAAGACGTAACGGACAAAAACCTGCTCGCAATGAGTGGAGTTGGCCAATCGTTCTATCAGGTCGAAGGGGCTTTTCACTGCTCCATCTACCTCTGGAACGCCACTATTGATAATCCTGCTAGTTACATCGACTGGTTTTCCGAGTTCGAGGAGGCGAAATCGACCGTAATGATCATAGCGCTCGAAAGGCAGACCAAGGGGATTCATCTTGCTGTGGCACTTGTAGCATTCTTCTGCCCTAGTGACATGCATTCGCTCGCGAAGTGTCATGTTCGCATCGTCCGGCAATTTCGCATCCACCGTGATTGGAATGTCCGGAACGGTTCCTCCTAGCAGTTTGTACTTAATCCAGTGTCCTCTTAGGATGGGGTCGTTATCGAAGTTTCCTGAATGCGCTACCAACCAACCTGGGTGGGTGAGTATCCCCATGCGCTGGTCTTTGGGGAACCTGACCGGTTTAGGGGTGGGTTTCCAGTCGGGGGGCAGGTTGTAGACCATGGGGTTGCCGTGATCCCTGTGGCTGTTGACATAGACCAAATACTCGGGGGTGGTGAGCAATGTCTTGAGGACTTGCTTGTCCTTTTTCAGGATGTGAACGATGAGGGCGTTGAGGTCATAAACCAGAGCTGGAGCCCAGTGTTTGTGTCCTTTGATCTGATCCTTGAATACGTCCTCAGCCTTCAGGTAGTCAAAATACTCCTGAAAGAATTGAAGTAAGCGATTTCTTGCTGTTGGGAGTTTCTCATCATCTAGCAGACGGCGGATTTCTGTGCGTAGAATTTCGCGCGGAGGTAAATCTTCATTCTCGAAAGCGCGCAACATGTTGCTATCTGGGGGCAAGTCGGTGAGGGCGAACGAAAGTGAGTTTGCCAGTTCACGGCGAGACAGGGCGACGAGTCCTGTATCGTCAGCTTTTCCTGTTCCCTCAAAACGAAAAAGAGTCTCGGGTCTGAGGATGATGGATGCGTAGACGGCCTGCAGACCAAAGGGAACGCCAAGTTCGGAATCAACCTTCTTTAGCAAGCCCATCATCACTTCCATTTCCTCATCGGTTGGAGTCCGCCTGAGAACGTTGTGACAGTGGCGCTTGATCGCTTCCCGGTTGGCCTCGTCAATGGTGCTACCCTTTTCCTTCATAATGACGATGGCCTTGCGGGCGTTCTTGGCCTCCTTTTCGGAATGGGCCAAGGCCAGCTCGGTCACCTGTTCTGCCATGAGTGAGTTGAATACATACTTCCCTTTGAAGTCCCTGAAGTTTCCGTGCGGCTTGTCGAGGGCAAAGGGGTTCGATACCATGCGTGCTCCCCGCACGGTGTTGGCGAGCGCCTTGGGCGAAATGCGCCACAGGCGGGCCGCCGCGTCCACCAGTCGTCTGCTTTCGGTTGGAGAAAAAAGCAGGTCGTGGGGGATCAGATTGCCATATCCTTCCTTGTTCGCCTTGTCTTCCACCTTCCTACCGACCTGAGCAAGCGATCGGGCTATCCAGTCCTGCACCAGTCGGGCTTGCGCTTTGGTTGGAAACTTCTCTGCCGTGTCGGAGGGCATTTCCCCGAATTCGATGGCCTCTAGGCTACGGGCCCATA
>CAJWWL010000080.1 GCA_913048125.1 uncultured Opitutia bacterium
GCAATAGGTTGCTGCATGCGGTAGGCGCGTAGGAGAAGGAGATCCCCGAGTTCGCCGTCTTGAATGCGAGCATGAAGCTCTCTGCGTGCCTGACTATGTCTGCACATAAGTCCAACGCCGACCTTGAGCTTCTTGGCCTTGGCCTTTTCATTGAGTTCGAGCATCTTACGGGAGGAAAAGCCATCTGGGGTAACGGGTTTTTCCATGAAAACGTGCAGACCCTTTTCAATCGCCTTCGCAAAGTGAACCCAACGAAATGCACATGGCGTGGTAAAGATGGCAATGTCACCAGGTTTAAGGGCGTCCATCGCGTGTTTGTAGCCGTCAAAACCTACATGCCTACGTTCAGGAGGAACATCTACTTTCTCTTTATTCTTGGCCTTCAGTCCGGCATAACTGCGGTCTAGCTTGGTTTGAGAGACATCAGCCATCGAAACCAGTTTTGTAGGCCCATTGGCTGCAGATACTTGGAGCGCGTTATGGGCAGCCCCTGTACCTCGACCACCACAACCAACAAGTGCAATTTGTACGGTGTCATCCACTTGGGAGTGGACATGTGGTAAGGCGACACCTGTGAGGGCACCAGCTCCTGCAAATCCTTTGAGGATCTCCCTTCTGGAAGGTGCTTTGGATATGGTCTTTTGTGTGGAAGAGCTGTCCTTTGATTTCATAATAGGTTGGCTTCTCGGTTGGTGTCTTGGAACTCAATCAATCTCTCACTTTTCTAGAACCCAGACATTACGGTACATGACACGATTGCCGTGGCCTTGGAAATACAAGAATCCCGGTGTGTCATCATATTTGCGGATTGGCGCAGCAGTAGTTGTGTGGCCGAGTTCCTGATTGTCGTGGATGATTACTCCATTATGGCGGACGGTGATGAATGCATTTTTCACCTTTTTGTCTCCTTCAAATTTGGCCGCAGCAAAGTCTACGTCGTAGGTTTGCCAACGGAGCGGAGGGAAGCACATGTTAAGCTTTGGTGCTGCGATGCTGTAGATCCCTCCGAACTCATTCATGCGACCTTCCAGACCAAAGGAATCAAGTACCTGAGTTTCAAAGCGACCTTGATGGTATACACCGCTATTGGAGCGTCCTTGGCCCCGGTCGAATGGTTCGTATGTTGTCATCACCTCGATGTGGCATTGGTAGTCTCGGAATTTACGCTTGGACTTGGTCTCAGCCATAAGACGGTCTTTGTACATTTTTGCGTTGTGCCATTCATCGGTGTTGCTGCCGTCAAAAAGGATGATTGCACCCTTGGGGGCTTTCTGTCCAAGGGTAGGGGACTCACGTTCGATGCGCGGTAGTACTGCTGCTTTTTTTCCATCGTTCGATACGGTGATCTTCCCATCTTCAATCACAGCGGTTAACTTGCCATCGCTCGACTTTAGGGCTGCCGCGGTACCGCTTGTTTTAGTACGGCTCTTTGTGCGGTCCCAACCTGCGCCCGGTAACCCACCTTCCAAGATAAATGCATCAAATTTTCCATTTCCAAGAGCAACAACTTGCACTCCCCACTTAGCTCCACCCTTCTTTGGGCTGCCGTATTCTCCCTGAATAGAGAAATCAGGATCATCTTTTTTGGCATCTTCGTAGTCGAGCCATTCTTTCTTGCCGCCTGGTTTGACGCCCAAGGCTGCGTTGAAGACAATTGAAAGGGAGGTGATTAGGAGGATGGTTTTTTTCATGTTGTGGCTTTTTAAGGACGAGATGCTAAGATTTGCAAAATAAATCAGCTGGGTTATTAGCCAGAAGTTGGCTTTTGCAAATAGACGATATGTCAAGTTTTGTGAAATTACACCTTCTATTTTCCAGATTGCCGGATATTTATCTAAGACCTCGAGAATGAAAAATATTTTGTCCATCATGTTGTTCCCTCTGGTGGTATATCCGTTAGATGTGGCTACGGATCTCTTTCTTGAGTTGCACTGCTATGAATGCCATTCAGATGGGGTAGCAAAGGGTGGGCTCGACTTCGATAATCTTGGTCGTGATTTCGACAATGTCGCAACATTTTCAAGGTGGGAGCAGATATACGACCGAGCTCTTACTGGAGAGATGCCTCCATCCAAAATCAAAAAGCGGCCTACAACTTCTGAACTTCAGGCATTTAGAAGCGATCTGAGGCCAAGGTTGATACAGGCGCATACTCTCTGGAAAAGTACAGTTCTTCGCAGACTTAACCGTATCGAGTACCAGAATACGATGAATGATCTTTTTGGCACATCCTTGGAGTTAGTGGATTACTTGCCCGAGGACGGTCGATCGCACGAGTTCGATAATGTCGGGGCTGCGCTTGGTATATCCATGCAGCATATGCAGATGTATCTCAAGGCCGCTGATGTGGTACTGGATTCTGCCATAGCTAAAACCACAGAGGCACCACAGCCTACTACTGTGATCGGTCGTTACACAGATGATAAAGGCGCTCAAAAATTTATTGGTGACCAATGGCTGAAACTCAAAGATGATACTATCGTTCGGTTCCAGCGCACAGGCTATCCATCTGGAATGATCCGAACCGCCAATACTCGCAAGCCAGGTTTTTACAGGATTCGCGTTAAGGGATTTGCCTACCAGAGTACCAAGCCACTGACATTCTCTGTGGGAGCTTTAACATTTAAGCGAGGTGTCAAACAGCCTGTTTTCGGGTATTTTTCCATGCCTCCAGGTGGCCCTGGTAACCTGCATACAGTCGAATTAACTGCATTTATTGGAGCTAATTACATGGTCAGTATTGAGCCGTACGGAATACACGACCCCGACCTTGGTCGACGGCGCAAGGAGGGGATCCCCATCGCAACTGTGAAGAAACCGGGACTTGGTATTCATTCAGTCGAGGTTACAGGACCTTTATTGGATGAGTTTCCATCCAGAGGTCACAAATTAATCTTCGATGGGGTTGAGCGTACCGAAATTACACCCAAAAACCCCAAGGATCGCCTAAATTCCTGGTATCGCCCTAAGTTTGAAGTCAAAACCGACAACGAAAAGGAAGCTATAATCGCTTCCCTTCGTCGAGTTGCGGAAGCTGCATTTCGCCGGCCCGTTAAGGCTGGAGAGGTGTTAAGTTATGTTAGGTTGTATGGGGTCGAACGAGCGAAGGGAGAGGACTTTGAAACATCTCTACGTACCGCTATAGTTGCTCTTCTGAGTTCACCAAGTTTCCTCTATCTGAGAGAAAATCAAGGCACTCTTGACGACTTTGCCATAGCGAGTCGTTTATCCTATTTTCTTACACGATCAGCACCTGATAGACAACTCCTGTTCCTAGCAAGACAAGGTAAGCTTAAGGACAATCTTCGTTCCCAGACTGAACGTCTAATTGAGCATTCCCATTTCGAACGCTTCATCACCGACTTTACTGACGCATGGCTCAATCTACGAGAGATGGACTTTACTGCTCCGGACCGCACTCTCTATCCTGAGTTTGAGCCTTATCTACGGTTTTCGATGCCCCTTGAGACGCGCGCATTTTTCCGTGAACTCCTCGAGGGCAATCACCCAGTTTCCAACATTGTTGATAGCCACTTCGCACTACTCAACGACCGAATGGCTGAACACTACAGGATTCCTGGTGTCCAGGGCTCGAACTTTCGCAAAGTCCATCTACCCTCTGATAGTCTGCGCGGGGGTTTTCTGAGCCAAGCCAGTATCCACAAGGTTTCTGCCAATGGTACAAACACTTCACCAGTAGTACGCGGTGTATATGTTTTGGAGCGTATTCTTGGTATCACACCTTCACCCCCACCACCTGGGACTCCTGGAGTCGAACCGGATATTCGCGGCGCTACTACCTTGCGTGAACTGTTGGACAAGCACCGAGACCTCAAGAGTTGTGCTTCATGCCATAACAAGATTGACCCTCTGGGATTTGCTCTAGAGAGCTTTGATGTCATTGGCCTTCACCGTGAACGGTTTCGGAACCGAGATCCCAATGCTGAAAGAGTTCAGGATGTCGTCAGGGGGCGTAAGGTGCAGTACAGACTTGGTCCAAATGTTGACAGTTCTGGACAATTTATTGACGGAACAGAGTATCAGGATTTCCTCGGGTACAAAACCCATCTTTCAAGTCTGCAGGAAGATCTTGCACGGGCTTTTGCAAAAAAACTTCTGACTTTTGCGACTGGTCGTGAACTCGGCTTTTCTGACCGAGGTGAAATAGAACGCATCGTTACACAATCCGCAAAAAACGAATATCGACTCCGAGAACTCCTTCACCTAGTTATAGGTTCCAAAATATTCCTCAACAAATGAGTGTAGGTCTCAAAAATCTCTATATCGCTACTCGATCCACCCTTGATAGACGTACCTTGCTAAGGGGAGGAGGTGCCTCCATTGCACTACCTTCTTTAGGTGCTATGTTTCCTGCCTTCGGGAACACGGGAAAAGCCCCTCGCAAGCTAGTCGCGGTTGGCAATTTACTTGGATTTTATCTGCCTGAATTCTTTCCCAAGACCAGCGGTTCTAATTACCAGACCACTAGACTCCTCAAGCCTCTCGAACCCCATCGAAAGGATTACACACTATTTTCCGGTCTCGATCATGGCGTCAAGGGTGGTCATTTTGCAGTACATTCATTCCTTACAGGGGTACTCTCTATGGATGCCAAAGGCCGTCCCGAGGGTAATATCAGCCTCGATCAGCGCGCTGCGGAGTCTGTTGCTGGCTCTACTAGATTTCCCTCACTGACAATTGGTTCAGAGGGCGGGATACACGGTGGTTGCCAGATGTGCTGGAGCCGCAGCGGCACTCGTATTCCACCGATTTCTGGGCCTAGAGAACTGTTTCGAAAACTATTCCTCAACGATCCTGCCCACATCCGTGCTGGTGCAAAGGACAAGTATCGGCTTAAAGGTTCTATATTGGATGCTGTCCAAGGAGACGCAAAGGGGTTGCAAACTCAGTTAGGAAAGGCGGATAGGGAGAAACTTGATGAGTACTTTACCTCGATTCGGGAAGTGGAACAAAAGCTCAGTTTGGAGAAAAAATGGGCCAATGTTGATAAGCCCAAAGCTCCGATGCCTGAGCCAGTTAATACCAATATGGTTGATGACCTGCCGCTTCTCTATGATCTGATCGTTCTTGCTCTACAGACTGGCTCTACGCGTATTGCCACCCTTGAAATAGGAGGAGACTTTGAGACTCGTTATTTCGGTATAAAAAAAGGCTACCATGGTCTTTCTCATCACGGTAAGAAACAGGAGGATATCAAGAACCTACTCATTCTTGAGGACTATCAGATGAAGCATTTTGGACGTTTTCTGGGCCGACTCAAGGATGTCAAGGATGCTAACGGCAGACTCCTAGATAGTACCTCCGTACTTTTCGGTAGTGGAATGTCCAACGCCAACGCTCACACTAATTTAAATCTGCCCATCATTGTTGCTGGAGGTGGCTACCAGCATGGGCAATTCAAGGCTCTTCCCAGAAAGGGTATTAATCAACGCCCTCTCTCCAACCTATACCTAAAGCTACTACAGGACTTTGGGGTAGAAACTGACCATTTTGGTACCAGCACTGGAGTACTGGAAGAGTTGTCTTGATACTGCTTCAGCGATGCGTCCGTTTATTTTTGGACTAGCTTTTTTATCCGGGTTTTTGGGTCTGCAGGCCTCTACACCCAGCTCCTTTATGGAGAAGTATTGCTACAAGTGTCATGGAGCAGATAAGCAGAAAGGAAACCGCCGCTTTGATACCCTTGAGTTTCCAATTCATGATCTAGCTAGCGTCATCACCGCCCAAGACGCCATTGATCAGTTGAATCTTGGCGATATGCCACCTGAGGATGCTCCACAGCCTACGCAAGCGGAGCGAGTGCTCGTTGTTAAAGCAATCACAGAACAGGTCTCTAAAGCCCGAGAACATCTTCGCAGTACTGAAGGTCAGACTCTTTTGCGCCGCCTCAACCGCAGAGAGTATCTAAATTCTCTCAGGGATCTTCTCGGGATGGAAATTCGAACTTTTGACCCTACCTCCAAGTTTCCCCGCGACCGCCTTGACGGTCACATGGACAATATTGGCGCTACTCTTGTCACCTCTGGGCATCTCCTCGACCACTACCTAGATGCTGCTCATTTGGTGGTTGAAAAAGCCCTTGGGCAGGAAGTTCGACCTCCTGAAAAAAACTGGCATTTCAAGGGTAACTTCCAGCAAGGTTCGGAACTTAGCTACTCCCACAAAAAAGTCTTCAACTTCCGTTACCTCTGTCTATACGAGGTTCCCAATACCGTCAACCACGAGGGAGGTTATGCTGCCATTCATGATTTTGAGGAAGGCGTACCATTTGATGGAATCTACGAAATTCAAGTCCTAGCCCATTCTGTGAACAGGGATACGCCCTACCGTTTGGATGTCTTCGGTACGGACTTCTCCGAACCCTTTCGCCTAGGCATTGTTCCTGGTGACCAAGATGCTGGTTTACTTCATCACCCTCAGGCTTTTGAGCCTCAACTCGCAGAAGTCACCCTAGGCGATGATGAACCGAAGTGGTACAGCCTGCGTGTGCCTCTACAAGCTGGCCAAACTCCACGATTCATATTCCCGAACGGACTTGCCAACTGTCGTCAATCTTTTGCCAGAATTGCTAGGGTTCATAAGGCGGATTGGCCAAAAGATGATCCATTCGATGGATCAATTGTGCAGGCTCGACGTATTGTTTTGAAATACGGAAAAATGCCTCATATCCGGATTCATGAGGTTAAGATTCGAGGTCCAATCAACAAAAGTTGGCCTCCAGTTTCCCAACAGATCGTTTTTGGCGCAGAGGGATTCAAGGAGGAGAATATTGAGGCAATAATCCGTCGTTTCGCAAATCGCGCCTATCGGCGCGCTCCAACGGAGCTTGAGATCCAGCAACTTCTTGATGTATTTCAATCCCGTAAGCAGGATGGCAGATCGCCGAGGCAGGCAACGATTGATGCGATCAAAGCCGCTTTGTGTTCACCTGCGTTCTTATACCTAGCGGAACCGGGTCAACATCAAGGTAAACTCTCCGCCCACGATCTTGCTTCCCGTCTGAGCTACTTCCTCTCTGCTTCGACTCCCGATACGACTCTTCGAAAGCTTGCAGATAATGGTGTACTATTGAAAACTGGTGAGCTTTCTGCACAGGTTGACCGACTCCTTGCGAATCCTGAGGCTGAAGAATTTTATGCAGGATTCCTTGATAGTTGGCTCAATCTGCGTGCCCTCGGTGGGATGCCCCCGGATCGAGCTGCTTTTCGAGAATATTATTCACGTGATCTTGAGAGCGCCATGAAAACTGAAGCCCGGCTTTTCTTTCGGAATCTTGTCGAAAATAATCTTCCAGCATCTCAATTTCTAGACTCTAAGTACACATTTGCGAACAAGCCACTGGCTAGACTCTATGGACTTCCCGCTAAGTTCGAACCCCATCGCTCACACGTATTCAAGAAGGTTGAGTTTTCGGACTCCCGTCGCGGCGGACTTCTTGGAATGGGTGCGGCACTTACAGTGACTGCTAACGGAATCGAAACCTCGCCTGTCACAAGAGGCGTCTGGTTCCTCGAGAATTTGCTTGGCACTCCGCCTCCTCCCCCTCCGGACGAGGTTCCGCCCATTGATCCTGACAGTCGCGGTGCCAACAGTATCCGTGAGCAACTGGCCAAACATCGCGAGTTGCCAACATGTGCTGGATGTCATGAGAAAATTGACCCTCCCGGTTTCGCTCTCGAAAATTACGACCCAATCGGTCGCTGGCGTAGTCACTATCCAGCCTCCCGCGGAAAAAGGATTCCAATAGATCCTTCTGGTAAGCTTTCCGACGGCTCTGAATTCAATGGTATACAGCAATTCAAGTTACACCTCCTTAAGCGGGAGGACCTTTTTGTCCGAAACCTGATTACGCAGCTTTTAACATACGCTACTGGCAGACGTATCGAAGCACTCGATCGTCCAGAAATTGAAAAGCTCTTAAAGCTTTCAGAGAAGTCCAACCATAGAATGAGGGATCTACTGCAAATTGTCATCGCTTCTGATGTCTTTCTACGAGAGTGAATCCTTTAAAAGGACAATTTCCCATTCCTACATGTTGTTTGCATATACTGCACTTGGCTTCATTGCCCTTGATTCCTTCTAATACCTGATCATGATAAGTCATCATGTACCTTTCCCATCGTAAACACCTTAGTCGCCGACATTTTATTAAAGGCTCAGGTGTCGCAGTTTCTCTACCGATGCTGTCTGCCATGACGCCCGCTTTTTCTGCTGCAAAAAAGGCACCTCTTAGGTTTGTTGCGATGAATGCTGGATTGGGTTTTCATTCACCTAATTTCATCCCTCAATCGGAAGGCTTGGATTATGAAGCTCCACAGTACCTACGGGAATTAGCCAAACACAGGAAAGACTTCACAATCTTCTCAGGGTTATCTCATCCCAACTCAAATGGTTCCAACGGGCATGCCAGTGAGTTAACCTGGTTGACTTCTGCACCAAGACCAGGATTGGCAGGTTTCAAGAACACAATCTCCCTCGATCAGCTGATTGCTCGCCATGTTGGCGCGGTTACTAGGTTTCCTTCGCTCACTGTTGGTACCAATGGGCAATCACTTTCATGGACCTCCAATGGTGTTCAGATTCCCAGCCAGAGTCATCCTACAAAATTATTTCGTCAGCTTTTCGTTAATGGCTCTGAAGCCGATGTTGGTAAAGAAATTAAGGAACTCGAACGAGGTCGGAGTATTCTGGACACTGTTCTTGCTGAAGCTCGCAAATTGAATAGCCAACTTGGTCCTCGTGACCAAGAGAAACTGGATGAGTATCTGACATCTGTCCGTGAATTAGAGGTTCGACTCCAACAGAATAAGCAATGGGCCCGTCGACCTAAGCCCAAGGTGGATCTCTCTGAACCCAAGGAGGTTTCTGATCGCAACGATATCCTTGCGAAACAGCGCCTCATGTATGACTTGATTCTGTTGGCGCTCCAGACCGACTCCACACGGGTCATTGCTTTCTCTCTAGGTGGCATGAACGCCGTCCCTAGCAACATACCAGGAGTTAATACGGATTGGCATAATCTTTCTCACCACGGTAAGGAAGAGTCCAAGATTGAAGAGTTATCCAAGATAGAAGCTGCCGAGTTTCAGGTTTTCGGAGAGTTCCTAACCAAGCTTAAAGGAGTACAGGAGCCTGACGGTCACTTACTTGATCATACTACCATCCTTTTTGGGTCTAACCTTGGGAACGCCTCTTCTCATAGTTGGCGGAACCTTCCTATTCTCCTTGCTGGTGGAGGCTACAGGCACGGTCACCATGTTGCCCACAACTCCGAAAACAACACTCCTCTAGCAAATCTCTTTGTAGCTCTTGCCCAGCGTATGGGGCTAGACATCAACAGCTTTGGTTCTAGCACGCATTCTGGACTTCGCGGGCTGGAAGCATGATTTGTTTCAATTTGGTAAAAAACGAAATATTCCAACCAATAACTATCACTATGAATCGTCGCACACTTCTACAGGCATCACTTGCTTCCACGCTTTCCATTCCTGCCTTTGCGCTTGATAAGGGTAATCCCTTCAGGAAAAACATCGGCATCCAACTTTACACCTTGAGAAATCAAATCAAGGCAGACGTTAAAGGTACACTTGCTGCTGTGGCAAAGGCAGGCTACAAGCAGGTTGAAGCATACGGGTTCGATGGAAAAGCTAGCGATATGATGTTGGCGGCCAAGGACAACGGAATGGCAGTCAATTCTACTCATTTTGCTTGGGAATCGGTCACCAATCCTACCAAGAAGGGTGTCCCTTCCTTTGAGTCGATTCTAGAAGGTGCCAAAGATGTTGGACTGACGCATCTTGTGATCCCTTACCTTCATGCCCAGCAGCGTAAAGATCTCGATGGGTACAAACGAGTTGCTGAACTTTGCAATAAGGCGGCCCAGAAATCCAAAGCAGCCGGTATCCAGCTTGCCTACCACAATCACGCATTCGAGTTCCAGCCGCAGGGAGGAGAGAAGAGTGGCTTCGACGTTTTCAAGTCTGAATTCTCCAAGGACATGCACTTCGAGGTGGATGTCTTCTGGGTCAAGGTTGGTGGTGTATCTCCGGTGAAACTCATAAGAGATCTAAAGGGACGGATCTCTCAGCTACACCTTAAGGATCTCAAGAAGGGCACAAAATTACCCAACTTTGGTCGCTTATCCAATGATGCGTTCAAGGAACTAGGAGAGGGGAGTATCCGTATGGAACCCATCATCAAGGCAGCTGGTAAGTCGGGTGTTGCGCACTGCCACGTGGAGCAAGACCATTCTCCTGACCCTCTAGCCAGCATCCACCAAAGCATGGAGCACTTGAAGGCTCTTTAGTCTAACTGCCAAATAATGATGGCTTAGCCACGGTGCTTTTGGGGAGTGTCGGGGATTATGAAGGGTTGGGAATTTTGGATCGATCGGGGGGGGACGTTTACCGACTTAGTGGGTCGCGATCCTAATGGTGACCTGCATGCCCATAAGTTGCTATCAGAGAATCCGGAGGCCTATGGTGATGCCGCGATTCAGGGGATTCGGGACCTTTTGGGCATTTGCGATGGGGAGCCTTTGCCATCGCATCTGATTGGTGAGGTGCGCATGGGTACAACTGTAGCCACCAATGCACTTCTGGAGCGCAAGGGTGAGCGTACAGCCTTGCTGACTACGCGGGGTTTTCGGGATGTTCTGCGAATTGGCAACCAGAGTCGGCCAGACATTTTTGCGAAGTGCATTGTTTTGCCGGATCAGTTGTACACTGAAGTGATCGAGGTGGATGAGCGTGTGCTGGCAGATGGGAAGGTTGAGGTTATGCTGGATGAATCTGCTGTCATCGCTGAGTTGGAGCGTTTGCGAGGAGCTGGGTATGATTCGGTGGCGGTGGTGTTTTTACATGCTTGGAAGTATCCTCAGCATGAGAGGCGGGTCGGGGAGTTGGCTCGAGAGATTGGGTTTGCGCAGGTGTCCGTGAGCCATGAAGTCTCTAGACTGGTGAAGATCGTGGGACGAGGGGATACTACGGTGGCGGATGCCTACCTTTCTCCCATCCTGCGACGTTATGTTGAGCAGGTGGCTGAGGCTTTGGGATCTGGACCACGGCTACAGTTCATGATGTCTTCTGGTGGGTTGACTGCTGCTGAATTGTTTCAGGGACGGGATGCTGTCTTGTCTGGGCCAGCTGGTGGAGTGGTGGGAGCGGTTGAGACGGCACGTATTGCCGGTTTCAACAAGGTGGTAGGTTTCGACATGGGCGGGACTTCTACCGATGTGTCGCACTTTGATGGGGAACTGGAGCGTACTTTCGAGACGGAAGTGGCTGGGGTACGAATGCGCGCTCCGATGCTGCAGGTGCATACGGTTGCAGCGGGTGGTGGGTCGTTGTTGCATTTTAATGGTGGGCGTTTTCAGGTCGGGCCTGATTCTGCAGGTGCAGATCCTGGACCTGCCTGCTACCGAAGAGGTGGACCGCTCGCTGTCACAGATGCAAATGTAATGGTGGGCAAGTTGCAGCCCGAGTTGTTTCCTTCCATTTTTGGGCCAGAGCAGAATGAGCCGTTGGATGCGGAGATCGTGCGGCAGAAGTTTAAGGATTTAGCTGAAGAGGTGGGGCGTCCGTCTGAGGTGGTGGCCGAAGGCTTTTTGCGTATTGCGGTGGAGAACATGGCCAATGCCATCAAGAAGATCTCTGTGCAGCGGGGCTATGATATCACGGAGTATGCGCTAAATTGCTTTGGTGGTGCTGCAGGGCAGCATGCCTGTGCGGTGGCGGATGCTTTAGGCGTGCGATCGGTTTTAGTACACCGTTTTTCCGGAATTTTGTCCGCCTACGGGATGGGTCTGGCCAGAGTGAGAGCCAGTCGTAGTCAGGCGGTGGTTCAATTGCTCCAGCAGGGGTTTGAGAAGGAACTGGATGAGGTAGCCGAGAAGCTGCGTGAAGAAGTTTTGGAGGAGATGGGGAGCCAACTTGACGGAGATGAGAGTGAAAATGCTGAGGTTTTTACACGCGTGCATTTGCGCTACGAAGGAACGGATACCTCGATACCTCTGGCACTATCAGATTTGAATAAAATGAGTGCTGCCTTTGAAAAGGCTCATCGTCGGCAGTTTGGATTCGTCTTCGAGGGACGTAATCTGGTGCTAGAGGCGGTCGAGGTTGAGGCAATCTCTGCTGGCAGGGCGGTCGAGGCTACAAAGGTAGGTAATGTTGATGCTGAGAATGACAGCTGTGGGGAGGTTGAGTTCTTTTCTGGTGGAGTGTGGTTGCAGGCGCAGGTTCGGCATCGCGAGTCTCTAGGTGAGGCTGAGGTCTTGGTTGGGCCGGCGTTACTGGTTGAGTCGCATCAAACTGTGGTGGTGGAACCAGGTTGGCAGGCGCAGTTGGATCATTCTGGCTGTTTGGTGCTGCGGAGGGTTGAGGCGTTGAAGCGTTCCGCTCCTGTAGGCACCTCAGCGGATCCGATCCTCTTGGAGGTTTTCAACAATCTGTTCATGTCCATTGCAGAGCAGATGGGTGTGACGTTGCAGAACACGGCGCATTCAGTGAATATCAAAGAGCGGTTGGACTTCTCTTGTGCGGTATTTGCCTCGGATGGCTCTTTGGTTGCCAATGCACCGCATATGCCAGTGCATCTGGGGTCGATGGATCGCTCCGTGGAGTCCGTCATTCGGCAAAATTCCGGTCAAATGAAGCCGGGAGATGTCTACGTGCTGAACGCACCCTACAACGGAGGGACTCATTTGCCGGATATCACGGTAGTTACGCCAGTCTTTGATAACGCAGGTTTGGAGATTCTTTTTTACACGGCTTCGCGGGGACATCATGCTGACGTAGGGGGCATGGCTCCCGGAAGTTCAACTCCAAGAGCC
>CAJWWL010000081.1 GCA_913048125.1 uncultured Opitutia bacterium
TTTTTCTTCCATAGGGTTTTCCCGCTTATTGCATTCAAGACCTGTATGCTAGATTGCCCCTGACTATCACGAACAACAACAAGTTTATCCTTGTGCAAAACAGGAGAACAACCCTCACCAAGACTTGCACCAATCTTGACCTTCCCCAAGTCTCTTTCCCAGAGCTTCTTGCCATCAAGATCATAGCAAAACAGTCCAGCGGAACCAAACCAACAGTAGAGGCGTTGACCATCAGTAGTTGGTGAGGCAGAGGCGAAGTTGTTATCACCGTGAGTTCCTTCATGAGGTATTTTTCGTGTAGCCTCCCTACGCCAGAGCGTCTTACCGGTCTTACGGTCTAAGCAAAGAACAATAAACACGTGCTCAGTGTTAGGATGGGTAATTCCGAAGACGCGCTTGGGCTGATCTTCTGGTCGAGGTAGAGAGGGATCAATCTTTCCAGTGTTGATAGCTGAAAGCAGAAAGATTTTGTCTTTCCAGATGATAGGAGTGGACATGCCCTCGCCCTCCACAGGGACTTTCCATCGAATATTCTGGTTTTCTCCCCAGTGCAAAGGGGGATTGGCTGATTTTGAGACCCCGTTGGCATCTGGACCTCGCCAATGATGCCAATTCTCGGAACGATACTGTTGAAAATCTTTGGCGCCCAGATGGATGCAAAATGTAAGAAGTAAAAGGTATTTGAGAGGATACATTTTTTTCATGGGGTCTTGTCAGCGTGATTTCGAAGAAGGCGTGCGAGGCCAGTTCTTGATTGAGGGATTAGAGAGAGATCCACCTTGTTGCTAGTTAGATTGTTAAGACCACGATAAAACCCCTCCAACCCCTCGCTCCAAGCTCCACTAACTGTGTCGAGAGGTGTTTCACCACGATTATTCCGATGATCCAATGGCGCATCTTTTTCAAGGAGGAGATCAACGATCTCTTTTCGTCCCAAAAATGCAGCAACATGTAGAGGAGTATTGCCATCTCTATTGGGAAAATTTGGCCGGGCGCCCATCTCTAATAGGAGTCTAGCAACGTCTGTTCGACCATGAAAGGCTGCAGAACTCAATGGAGAACTACCTTCATCTGGCAAAGCATTAGTTTTTGCCCCTTGAGAAAGAAGCTTTCGGACAGACGCGAGGTTATTATCGCGAATAGCCAACTCGAGATCATTCTGAAGTTGACGAAAATCTGCTCCTCCTACGTGAAATATAAACTCGTTACTGATGAGTCCCCCTAGGTTCTGAACTTGCAGAAAATGCATACCAATCGGAGGTAGTTCCTTCAAGGTCACAACGACCCGTTCGCCATTCTCTAATCTGAGGTCCCCAGCAATCTTTCGCCCATCAACAATTAGGGTAGCTCGATCTTGAATATGGCGGCCACTTAAGATCATAGTATGTTTTCCCTCACTCAAACGAGGAAACACTTGGCGACCTCTCTGTTTTTCAATGGGCCCAAGTGTCCAAAGAGCAGGTTGCGGGTGAGGGTTTCCAACGTTTCCGCCATGACGACCCGTGAATGTTCCGACAAACTTTAGCTGTTTGGCAAAATCGACAAGTTGCTGTCGATTGAAACGAGTATCAGGAAATTTGATAGTTTGATAGGCCTTTCCATCAAATTGTAATCTTACTGGGATGGGTGTCTTATGATCATTGAGAAAAACACCCTCAACCGTTAGTACAACACCTCCATCAGAATGCGCTATCTCAAGTGCATCAAGAAGGTCTCTAGTTAGCGGACGTTCCGCAGTATTGCTGTCCAGAGTAACTTGTCGGCCAAATGCTCCTGAGTAGCCAGTACTCCCCTCAAGTACCATTTCCCACACAGGGTCAAAGCGTTGCCGACCGGCCCAGGAGAACTGCCAAATTTGACGCTCTGAATTACCTGTATCGGCAACTCTACGGTAAAAAGGAAAATCGATAATATTTAGCCTTCCCTGGGGCAGAATAAGAAAACGATCGTAGGCGCCACGCCAAGTCGGAGCATCCATTCCATTACCAGGAGTATTTGTGCTCACCCAGAAGGGCATTCGGTGACAATCACCACAGACATTTGGTTGGGGTTGCTTCGGATCGTTGTCTCCTCTGATGTGAAAGAGGTCGAAACCCTTTTGGGCACGTTCAGATAATTTGTTGGTGTAAGCACGGCGTTGAGCAGGGGGATATGGTACTCCAAGAAGAAAACTCGATAGATCGTCACGTTGAGCTTTCGATAATAGTCCTGGCTTGCCCTCGTCATTCACAGTCTTGTCTCCGGGCATAGCCATGGTTGCAGCAAGACCTCCATCGACCAGATGACGCGTCTGACTTGCGGGGTCTTCAATGCTGGAGTTCGGCTCAACATGACTGCGAAGGCTGGCACTGTTGATTCCTCCATATGGATCTCCGGGGATGCCATCCCAGTGAAATGGAGCCGTGTCACGAAGGCCCCGGACTGGCATAGTTGATCGAGGCATGATTTGATTGCCACCCTCTACGATTGGGGTTTTCAAAACCCAAAGCAGTTGGTCCGTGTGCCCATCCGGATGGCAACTCGCGCAAGAGAAAGTGCCAGTTGTTGAAGCGGAAGCAGTATTGAAGGCGATTCGGCCTTGCTTAAATCTACTAGGTGTTGGGTCCTTGAGAGATATAGTGGTTTTGAGTTCAAGCCGAGCAGGGTTTGAGACATCTACGAGAGATACAGAATTCGCAACTGCATTAAGAACCCAAGCCCAGATTGCATGACCCGTCTTTTTTGACTGTAATGCAATACCACGAGGAACCGCTCCAACACTGACTCTACCCAGCACTTTTCCGGTCTGCGCTTCGAGAGTAAAAAGTTTGTCTGAACCTGCAGCAGTCGCAACCAGCAGTGAGTCATCGTCGCTGATCTGAATCGCAAATGGTGTAGCCAATGCCTGCCCTCTTGACGGATGCTGAGGAGGCAAAGGTTCCAATTCAAAAAACTTGGGTTCCTCAGGCTTGCCTTTTTTAAATGGCAACTGAGTGATCTGGTTCAGAAATGCACGATTTTCTAGTTCCTTCAGTCCATGCTTCTGGGTACCAGCACGACCATTTGCGTCGTTGCGCGCATCAGTCTGGGCAATGAATACCGTTCCTTCAGAGTCAACGACAAGGCCATAAAGCAAAGTCCCAAGGGTTTCTACGGAGTGCAGGAGACGATCAGTCTTTGTGTCAAAAATAAATAGATCACGGTCGGGAACCCGTGGATGCTTTACGATATCAGTGACATGACCTGTAGATAAAACATTGTTGTTGGCGACCGAATGCTCATGGGCATCAAACGTCACTAGTTTTCCATCAATTTTGGATCCACCAGAAAGCTGGGTCTTGTTGTTGGATTCAAATGGCACGACAAAAAGCCGGTCACCTCGCACAACGATTGCGCGAGGATCCTGAGCAGTGACTTTGAGTCGTTTCTGAACTTTGCGGGATGCAACATCAATGACCGCAATTTCATTCTCGGAGGACAGAGCGACATAGGCTTTACTATTGCTAGCAAATGCAATCCCGCATGGTTCGTCAAAACGAGTAGCCTTGGTGCGATGGTCGAACTCCTGAATGGTAGCGACTACTTGCAAATAAGTCGGACTTACAGGAACTACATCAATCACACTGACAGAGTCAGACACATGATTAGAAACCCAAACCTCTCGACCATCGGGACGAACGGCAAGAGTGACTGGATCGATACCCACATCGATCCGAGCGATAATTTCCAGAGTGCTTGAATCAATGACATCAACAGTATCCGAAGGGGTATTGACCACAAATACACGTCCACCTGTGAACACAATAGGCGATGTATGTGGACTCATTAGGGGAGGGTGTCCGACATCGATCGGTTTCCATTGGGATGCAAGAACTGTGTCTTGCATTATCACAAGGAGGATAACGAGGAAGAGCTTAGGCATTTATCATTATTCTAATTGTTAGTTTTTAAATCTGGATATATAGAGATGGGCAAAGTTAGAGACCAATGGTATGCTTGCTCCCCTATTTTCGCTGATGATGACGGTGCTGGTGAGCCTTTCGATGATTGTTGGCATCCACCAACTGTTTCATTGCCTTATCAGATAAGGGCGTTCCTTGCATCCAGTCTTTAGCAGCCTCCTCGTTTCGACGGAAGAAATGATGGCCAGCACGAACCATTGCTGCTTCACGCAAACCTTTCTCAGTGATTTCTTCAGCCCACATGACGGCAGTCTCTGGATCCTTGTGAGCAAGACCACTGATGAATCCGTTAATGGCAAAATCTCGGTCTGGTGTGTTCACCTGCTGATTCAGATATAATCCTGCAGACTCAGGTTCCAAAGCTCCCCAGTAGCCGTAAGCAGCGCTTAGCCCCTTACGACGAGCGTATCCAGGCTCAAGAGTCTCCAACCAATGTACAGAACCAGCAATATCATTCTGCGCCCAGACCTTGGCCATAGCTTCCACACCCAGCGGCGCATCTGGCTCATGAGAGAATCCCTCGACCCAAGCAGCCGCCGCACCATGGTCTTGCTTACCTAGATCCCAAACGACTCTAGCTCGAGCAACTGCACGTACAGGTCCTTCCGGAAGAGAATCCGCCCAAGCAGCTGTCGCCTCAGGCCCCTTGGCGTGAACAATTCGACCTGTCATTACAGCGACCATGTGACCCTTTTGGTGATGATTTGTCTCGTGGAGAGCCTGTACAAAATCAAGAGCACGACTCGGATCGTTGTCGGTAAGCCCATGAACAAGGCCCCGCATCATGTAACCTTGATTGGCGTAGCTCCTCTTATCGTGCTTGGGGAGATTACTGAACCAGTCCGTGGCAGCATCGGGTTCCGCACTTGCCCAACCCGCCAATGTTATGAGCATATCAGGCTTTTTAGTCTGCTGACCATACATCACCGCATCGGAACCACCAATCTTTCCCCAGCGGTAATGAAACTCTTTAAACTCAGGACTTTCGTGATGTAGATGAGATACCTGCTCTCGCATGGAACGAGCGTTTTCCCGAGTCAGCGCACTCATCATGGCTTGAAATGCTATTTTACGAGAATCAGGATCTTCTGCAGACTTAAATCTCTGGCCCAATTCTGCCACCAAAGAATTAACAGGAACCTGCACCGCCTTTGGTGAGACGTCCACTGAACGCTCCCCTACCAACTCGTCGTAATCCTGTTTCCAATTGAGCGCCTCTTCCACAATGGAAGGTTTTGGTTCATCGTAGAACTCAGCGTAATCAGACTCTGGAACATCCCAGAACTCAGGAGAGGTCTCATCAGCTTTTTTTTCAGCCAATTGTTTTGATGTTCTGGATTCCGACAAATCAGGAACTGGTAGAAACATGCGTCCCAAGAGCAGTATTCCCAGCAAGACAAAAATAGTAATAGCCAAGAAGTTGGAGGAACCCTTCTGGTGCTTACTTGATCTCATCGAATTTAGAAAGAAAAGTACATGGAACTATCTTCTTCACAGCAGGTTGGGTTGAAAGGTTACAAAAATTTGTAGTGCGTTTGTACTAATAAATCTGACTGAGGAAGGCAATTAAGACATCTTAGGCTAGCCTAACATCAGATAGCACAGAGCAGTAATGACTACTGAACCCATAAGGTTTAGAGCGAAGCCCTCACGCATCATACGAGTAGTCGTAAACCTACCCGTTCCAAAAACAACCGCATTGGGAGCTGTAGCAACTGGAAGCATAAAGGCACAGCTTGCACTTAATACAGCGGGAAGCATGAGAATCGCTGGGTTGATATCTGCTGCCAAAGCTGCCGAACCTAGGATCGGCATAAGCAATATGGTTGTGGCAGTGTTGCTGGTCATCTCCGTAAGAAAAGTCACAACGAGACATATGCAGAATATGAGCACAAGCACTGGTACGTTTTGAAGACCAGTCAGTAAGTTTGCAACGATCTCACTAAGACCGGAACTTTTAAATGCCGAGGCAATTGCGATACCTCCACCGAACAAAAGCAGAAGCCCCCAAGGTATCTTAACTGCAGTCTCCCAGTCTAAGAGTTTTTTCCCCTCACCCATACCATTGGGTACGCAAAACAAAAGGACAACGCTGAGAAATGCTACACTGGCATCGTTAGCATTGGGCAAACCCATGAAACTACTCCATCCTCCAAAGGGTTCCCTTCGGGTGGCCCAAGCAAGAGCGGTCAGAAAAAAGATGATCAAGGTACGAATCTCCTCCTTTCGCCAATCGCCAACCTTAGGTAGAGTCAGAGGTGGAGCATCTTTCAAGCCTCTGGTCAGCCATAGCCAGATGAGAGGTACCATGCAGAAAACTACTGGTAGACCGTGTCTCATCCAGTCACTGAACGTAAACTCTTTTTTTGAAAACTCGGTGTACTGCTCTATAAAAACAAGATTCGGGGTGGTGCCAATAGGAGTCCCTAAGCCACCAACATTTGCAGCATAAGCAATGCCTAGCAGTAAAGGAATCGTTACCCTTCGATCCTTGGCTCCTTCAAGCACGGCCAAGGCCATGGGAAGGAGCATGAGCGTGGTTGCGGTGTTCGAAATCCACATACTCAGAAGTGCTGCAGCCAACATAAAGCCCAAAACAAGACTACCCCCGCCACCTCCACCACAAAGATTGACCATCTTTAGAGCAAGACGCCGATGTACGCCACTCTTCTCCATAGCCTTGGAGAGAAGAAAGCCTCCCATGAGCAAAAGGACTAACTTGTGCCCATATGCCATGGCAACCTCCTTATCGGTTAGCACTCCAGTCATCGGAAGTAATGCAAGTGGCAGTAAAGATGCGACTGGAATCGGCACTGGTTCAAAAACCCACCAAAGTGCAGTCCAGAGTGCAATGGCAAGGGTCTTTGCAGCCACCTCTTCCATTCCATTTTTGTAGGCAATTATTCCTGCCAAAACTCCGATTATTGGAGCAAGCAAAAGCATCCAATTCTTGACTGGGCTGGGCTTATCCTGACTCATAACCGTCAACAGAAGGTTTCTCATCCACAAAGCGAGCCGTCAACAATAGGAGCATCCAGCCGGTTATGCCTAGATAGAATGAGAATTCGGAAATCTTGGAGACCGAGGACCAGCTAGTCTGCCCCTCCCCTACAACAATAGATAACATCCAAAGGAGCCCTGCAAAGCCAAGACGTCCGGCAAGGCTCTGTAAAGAGAGGTAGGTAGCCCGGAGGTGAGTAGGTATCCGGGCATTCACCTCTGAACTCAACGGCGCCATGTACATACCCTTTGGTGCATTTCTCAATAACATCAACAGAACTACACTAGGATGTAGGACAAAAGCCGCTGGAAGAATAATAAAATTCTGAAAAAGGATCGAGCAAAGGAAGGTCTTACGCATCCCAAGCTTGCGATGGATATTCATGCTCTTAGCCGCTACAAATGAGCCAACCAACATAACTGTAAATGCGTGAATGCCTGAAATTAAAGGACTAGACTCTTCACTGACAGCACGATCTTTGGATACCAGATCGATGTAAGGCTGATACACCTCGTACGGTACATGAACGAGGATTATAGAGAGGATTGCCACTCCCATCAACCAGCGCAGGCTCCGGTCTCCAAGACGTCCAAGTGTATCTCCAAGCTGAGAGCTAAAGCCAGCTTTAGTCCTATCTTCAGAATGGGTTGGCTCCACGCAAGTAGACATCATTCCCATTGCAACAAAGGAAGCAATTGCGGAGAGCGCAAATGGGATAGACAAATTGCTCATGCCAGCCAGTCCTCCCAACAATGCAGCCCCAGCCGCGCCTCGGAAATTCATACTAGACACGCGAGCCTCAGCATCTCCGAACTTTTCTGTACGACCCAGAGACTGGTAGGTGTCATAATGAAAAGAAGCATCCGTGCCTGACTTAAATGCGAATCCTGCTGCCATTAGCACTTTGGCCAGAGCAAAAACAAAGAAACTGTCACCCAAAAAGAAAAGTATGTAGGACAGACCCAGCAAAGCAGCAGCTGCCATTAGAGTAGGTCGACGGCCCATTCGGTCAGAAACATAGCCCGAAGGCACTTCCAGTATCACCACCGCGATATAGTAGACACTTTCCAGAAGCAGAACCTCTGAGATACTGAACTTACTCGCAAAAAGAAGAATGAAAACAGGAGCCCAAAACAAAGACTCCAACGCCATGGAGTACCATGGGTATAGCTTAAGGTTTCGTTCCAGTTCGGCTTGCGACGCCATGGCTGGAAGATGCTTGTAAAATGACCGAAGGGGTCAAGCGTAGGAACACTGCTTTTACGCAGTGAAACTACCTTTATTAAGCATGTATGCGGTGATACGCGCTAAGCAAACAACTCAGTGACAGCAGGAGCTTTGACCAACTCCCGAGGCTGGTTGAGGTGGTTGTAGACAATAGTCTCAGGATCGATACCGAAGCTATGGTAGATGCTAGCTAAGAGTTCAGTAGGATGCACAGGGTCTTCGATAGGACCTGAGGCAGTCTTATCAGACTTACCATGAACATATCCACGCTTTATGCCAGCACCACCAATGACGCCAGTGTAGCAGTATGGCCAGTGGTCTCGACCATCGGCACTGTTACCGTTACCAGAAGTGCTGACGCCCTTCTGTGGACTACGACCAAATTCACCAACACATACGACGAGGGTTTCTTCAAGTAGGCCACGCTGGTCAAGATCGGTGAAGAGGCCAGAGAGACCAGCGTCGAGCATAGGTGCAGACTGATCCTTCATTCGCTTCGGAAGACCTTTGTGGACGTCCCAAGAATGATTGTCAGAGTTGGCAACCTTAGGCCAGATAACTTCAACAACTCGAGTGCCAGCTTCTACGAGTCTGCGAGCCAGCAGACAACTTTGGCCGAAGGTATTGTCGCCGTACATTTGGCGAGTCTTTTCATTTTCTTCGCTAATTGCGAACGCATTGCGTGCTCTGCCAGAAACAATGAGGTTGAGTGCACGATCGTAGTATTCGTTAAGGTTGTAGTTCTCAACCGCCTTATCCACATCAGGCATTGAAGCATTGATGGTGTCGCGCAAACTGGCACGACGCTTCAGTCGCTGGGCGTAGATATCAGGACGAAGCTGAAGATCGTCGACACGAATCTTGCTCATCTTAGCCATGTCCATGTCGGAACCGGGAGGATAAAGCGTGTAAGGATCGTAGGACTTACCAAGAAAACCTGCAGAACCACCCTTGCCCACAACATTACTCTCCTGCAAAGGACGAGGGAGCATAACAAACGGAAGCATGGGTTCAGAGGGAGGTTTTAGCCTAACAATGTTTGAGCCAAAGTTGGGAAAGTCTTTGGGACTGGGTGGTTCCAGTTGTCCAGATGGGCTGACTTTGTCGGTGGTGTAACCAGTCATCATCTGGTAGATGGCCGCAGTGTGATTGAAAAGCCCGTTGGGAGTGTAACTCATGGAGCGAATCATGGTAAACTTGTCATTCACCTTCGCTAGCTTGGGAAGAAGCTCGGTGTAATGGATACCAGGAATCTTGGTGGGTATGGGCTTAAAAATACTACGGACGTTATCAGGGACGTTCTCTTTTGGATCCCATAAGTCTAGATGGCTGGGACCGCCCTGAAGGTAAATCATGATGATGCTCTTGGCCTTGGCCCAACCAGGACCGCCAATCTTGGCTTCTTGACTGGCCTGCATTTCAAGCATGCCGCCAAGGGACATACCCAGCATGCCTGAAGCGCCGACACGCAGGATGTCACGACGAGTCAAGCCGAGACTATTGTCACAAAGGTCTTTTCCGAGGGCTCCAGGAATGCGTATCATGGTAGTTAGGTCTCCTTTTTGAGTTTTGGATATTTAAATGAATCTATTGGCGCGAGGCAAGATAGCAATGCGATCTAGTGGTTGAATAGAAAAGCAGGATTGTTGATGAGCGCCCAAGCAATGTCTTGTGCCGCAGTGAGGCGAGGATTACCGAGTTGTTGTTGGCTCAACTCAACAGCTCTTTTGTATTCAGCCACACGGGGATGGATATTCAGCGGTGCGGTAGCTTTTTTGAGGGCGATTTCCAATTCATTTAGCTTTGGATCTTTGGGACGAGCAATGCTGACTTCAGCCAGATTCGATTCCAACTTTTTGCGAGTATTATCTGAACGTTTGTACGCCTCCAGAATCTTCTTTTTGGTCGTGTCGTCGCGTTGGTCCTTGGCAATAGAAAAGAGTTTCTGCACATTCTGTGGTATACCGTAACTAACTGGGCGTGGAGCATCTGTGACAGCGACTCGGAAACGACCAAGGCTGTGCGAGTTGTCCTGAAAGTGCTGCTTTAGGACAACGGTCAACTCCATGCCACCCTTGAATTTTAAATCCTGCTTAGTTTCGAAGGAAGCAAGCTGAGGCTTTATAAACTCAGGTGCAACAGCCCAACCATTGCCAGTCGGTGCAACCTTACCATCGATGGCTGTAGATACAGCATAACCCTTCTGGCTGAAGGTGGCCTGCGCATTTTGGAAGGCAATCTTAACTGGCGCAGGGGCACGGAACACACGGATGTACTGGATATCAACCAAACCGCCAGGTTCAAACTGAAGGCCTGTCAAGGTATCATCGGTTACGAAATCATATCGGAGGATTGCCCACTTCTTTCCAGCCGGAATATCGACATTGGAAGTGACACGCTTGGTATCGAAACTGTTTTCTTTTTTGGTAGACCAATAGAGTTTGGTCTTTCGCAAGGCATCTGAGCGAGCGGCAATCTCGACAGTGAATGACCCAGTAGGCGCTGTGGTTTTAGTGGCGATGACTGGCTGGACGGACTTGCCCAGGGCAGAATTAAAGTAAAAACCCGAAGGACCTGACTGATTGTGAATCTTGACTAGGAGGAAGTTGGTACCCTTTTGGAGTTTGAGAGTGAGCTTTTCCTGATCAGCAGCAGCACCACGGCCAATGTTGTGAGCATGAACTTGCTGACCATTTAGATAGACTTTGATACCATCATCAGACCCAAAGCTCACTGGGAGGTCACGAGCACTGTCTGCGATGATGTTACGACCAAGGAAGTTGGACGAGTTGTCTCCGCTAAATATAGTACCGTAAAGAGTACCATCCTTGTAATTCTTGCGGGCCCAGTAAAGTTCTAGGTCGCCAGCCTTATAGGGTTTATCCAGATTGAGAGACTTTTCTCCTTCAGGTCCGGCTTTCTGTTCAAATGCGTTGCCAGAAAAAGGACCAGCGTGGTGCCAGTCTTCGAGTCGGATGACCCCCTTGGGCGCACTTCCGTCTACACGAAGACCTTCAACAAGAAGCTTTAGCTGAGCTCCATTGCTACCTGACCAGCCTATTTCTTCGGCCAAAGGATCATCAAACCTCCACTCCTTTGTTCGGTCCCATTTTGAGTAATCTTTAACAGGCCCAGCAGTAACTTCCAGTTCGCTGAGAACGAAATTCCCAGAACCTGCTCGACCAGATCCGCCTGAAGGAAAACGCTTATCAGGGATAGCTTCAATGCGGATTCCTGTAAGGTTCTCAAATGGTACGTGACCATTTAGTATGTAGTCAGCCTTACCGTTCTTACCGGACACAAATAATGAACCATCATCCAACTTCTCAAATTTGGTACCCGCTAAAGTCGACTTCACCTCACGATGCATAAAGTCCTGCCAGGGAGACTTGCCTGCATGGAAATCATTTTCCCATTGCTGAGCCTTCGAAGGGAGGGATTTGTCGTATGCTGCAATAGCCTCTTTGGCTTTTTTGATACGCTCCTGACGATCAGCCTCTGCCTTCTTCTCGCGCTCAGCAATTTGCTTTTTGTATGCTTCAAGAGCAGTATTGGCAGCATCTATACCATCTTGTCGGGTCTTTTCCTTAGAGGCGATTTCTGGCTCAAGCTTCTTTTTGAGCTGATCGAAACCAGTCAGCAGGCTGTCGTGCTCGGCCTTTAGACTTGCGAGAAGCTTGAGACTGGCTTCAACCTCCTGAGGCGCGGCTGGGCGATTGAGAATACGCAGGTAGAGTTCATTTACAAGGGCCTCATCTTGGATATCTGACTTAGCTAGTTTGGAGATTGCATTATTGCCATCACTGATAGCATCATTGACAGTAGGCCCGGAAATAAGCGCCATTACTGGACCAAGCTGAAGGTCTCCATTTCGTTCACATTCACATGCACTTTCTCGAGCGGGACGGCCAAGATTTCCAAGGAAGCCATCGGCAAGTTTCACACCTGAATCTGGGAGTTGTGCTGCGCGAGTGCCTGCAGCTACTCCGGGAAAGCGGGACTGAGCACCAAGAGAGCGGTAGACGCTGTCAAAGAGCACTTCAGCAGGAAGGCGCCGTGCCTTGGCATGTGAGTAGTTAATTGTATCGTCTTCGTTCCACTTGTTGGAACCGATGGAAAGCTGGTAGACGCGACTCTTGCAAATGGTGGTGACGAGCTTGCGAACATCGAAACCAGATTGGACAAACTCATTGGTTAGCCAGTCAAGTAGTTCAGGGTTGGTGGGAGGATTACCGGCACGAATATCGTCTATTGGCTCAATGATACCGGTGCCCGTGAGATAGCCCCAGATACGATTGACATAGCTCATGGCGAAGTAGTCGTTGTCAGGAGAGGTCATCCAGGCGGCGAGCTTTTCCCTTCGGGAGGGCTTATCTTTTTTGAGTACATGTTTGGCTGCATATGGAAATTGGGGAGGAGTGATCTCGCCAGTGCGCTCATGCTTGATGTCGCCTTTGTCCATGTCGTAGACGATCTCGTAAAGTGGTTTGCCACGCTCAACGGCAGTCTTGCCTAATTCTTTCTTACCTGAAGCAGGGTCTTTCTTCAGACCCGTCTGGGCGAAGAAAGCAGATAGCTCGTAGTATTGGTCCTGCGTCCAGCGCTCAAAG
>CAJWWL010000082.1 GCA_913048125.1 uncultured Opitutia bacterium
TAGTTTGATCCACTCTGCAGCCCCAACATGGGAAATGAGGTTGGGTAGTATGACTAAAGAAAGTGCAAGGAAACGAGATTGAATGGATTTCATAAACAAAATGTCAGTTGAATATGACACGCCCCTAGAAAATGTTTCCAACTTTTAAACTTTAGCAGGCCATTTCACCAAACCTGAATAATCCAAATTGCCTCATCGCCTTTGGAGTACTGATAGAAAAGGCTAAAGGAAGGTTGAACATCTGCCACCCAAACGACATGGTGGGCGATCCCGAACGTCAGGAGGAATCTTGATTCTTCAGGAAGGAAAGCTCAATAATATTGAGAGTTGGTTAAGCGAGTAATTCCGTTATGACTTCTCCGCCAAATTGAGACAACTGCTTGTGGCGACCAGCATGGTAGTAGCTCAATTTGTTGTCATCGAGACCCAAGAGATGCAGTAACGTCACATGCACATCGCGGATGTGATGAACACAATCGACAGCTTCGGCCCCAATCTCATCAGTTGCTCCGACTGTGTGCCCTGCATCGACCCCACCGCCAGCAAACCACATGGTCATGGCCTTAGCGTTGTGGTCTCGACCATAACTGGCGGCACCGCCACGCAGACCATTATCAGGAGTGCGACCAAATTCCCCACACCAGATAACCAGTGTATCATTGAGCATTCCACGATCTTTGAGATCTCCCAAGAGCGAAGCGATTGGTTTGTCAACTGAGCGAATCAGGGACCCGTGCGCCTTGCTGATGTAGTCATGACTGTCCCAGTTTCCTGCATAGGCTTGTACGAAACGAACTCCCTTCTCGACGAGACGTCGCGCCAAAAGACATTTACGGCCAAAGGCGTCGGTCTTTTCATTGCCAATGCCATAAGCTTCGAGGGTCGTTTGCTTTTCGCCACTGATATCTAGCAAATCGGGAACTTCAGACTGCATTCGATAGGCTAGTTCATAGGACTCCATACGTGCCTCCAACTCTCCCTTATCGAAACGTGAATCTTTGTGCTTTTCATTCAGCTTGCTCAATAGGTCTAGACTGCGTCGATCCTGTTCTCGACTGATACCAACCGGAGTATTTAAATCAAGAATTGGACTTCCCTTGGGGCGTAAAGGTGTCCCTTGGTATTTTGCAGGAAGAAAGCCATTGGACCAATTCCCCGCCCCGCCTTGTGGATAACTGGTTCTTGGTAAGACGACAAATCCCGGAAGGTTGTCGTTCAATGTGCCTAGACCATAGGTGACCCAGGAACCAATACCAGGATCGCCGCCAAACTGGTTGCCGGTGTTGACATGATAACAGGCGGTTGGGTGATTGACGGATTCTACTTGGCACCCTCTGTAGAAGCACATGTCATCGACATAATCCTTCAAGTACTTCCACTCGGTGGAAATATCGGCTCCGCTCTGACCTGCCTTGATAAACTCAAAGGGACTTTTGACGAAGTATCGTTGCCCGGATGACATGGCACTTTCCGTATCGCCACTGCGCTGAAACTTCTGCAAATGCCGTTTCGCAAGTTCAGGCTTAGGATCGAACGTATCCATATGGGACGGGCCACCCTCCATCATGAGAAATATGCAACGTTTGGCTTTCGCTATATGGTGAGGGCCCGCAACCGAAAACTCCTCTTCTCCACGCAGAAGACTAGACATGGCGACGGCTCCCAACCCGGCACCTAGTCCGAAGAGAGCTTCCCTGCGACTCGGAGTCGCGAAATAGTTGTGCGTAGTTTGCATAGCTTAGATACTTCTAGTCTAGATAAACGAATTCGTTGGCGTTGAACAAGACCCGGCAAACATGGCTGAGCCCTCGCACCCGAGCATCCACATCGGCACGCTGAAGATCGGGTTGATAGGACTCGTAGGTCGGTACATGCTCAATAAAGTCATAGGGTTCGCCGGTTTTCTCGGCCATGACAGTACGCTTTAGGGTGGTAGAAAACTTTTTTTCTTCCGGCTGCATGAGTGACTCTCTTTTGGTAGCAGAATGCCATTCACTGAGACATAGTTGAGTTTCTTCGGCATCAGGTTTACGGCCGAAAGTAAGTTGAAAGGCACGATCAATAAGAAATTCGTCCGATTCTTTAGAATTCCCTTTAATTAAGCGATTCGCGAATGCAAGAGCCCGATCTAATACCTCTTCTGCATTGAAAAGCGTCAAGGCCTGTGGAGCGATTGTTGAGGTCTCGCGCAGTTCACAAGATGTATCGAGACCGGGTTGGTTAAAGCTCTCTAAGAACGAGTCGCGCAAACCCCGGTTGCGTTCTGCATAGATCGAACGTCGATTACGCTGCTCGGGAAGCGGATCGGCTTCGTACACCGACGCAGCACCCCCCATCAATTGACGAGGCTGAAAGGCAACCTCTGGATTGAGGTCTGGACGAGCTGGGATGCCCCCAAACTGGCGATTCAATTCACCGCTAATCGCTAAAAAGGAATCGCGTAGTTCTTCCGCAGTGAGCCGCCGCATTTCGTAGGCACCATAAAACTTCTGAACAGGATCTTTCTGTCTGTAGATGTCCGGCAGCGGGTGCTGGGTACTACGCCGCCATGTTTTGGAAGAAAGAATTAATCTGTTCAGCGTCTTCACCGACCAATCGTTCTCCATGAAATAGTCGGCTAAGTAATCAAGTAACTCAGGATGCGTGGGCAACGCTCCGGTGCCACCGAAATTATTGGGATTGCCCGCGATCCCACGTCCAAAGTGCCAGGACCAAATTCGGTTGACCATAACCCGCGCAGTGAGCGGGTTTCTTTCGTCTACGATCCAATCTGCCAATGCGAGTCGGCGAGGGCCTCGCTTTGCAGGAAAACTAGGGACCTGCATCCCACCAAGACTAACTGCTGCACTAAGGGGCGCAGGATCAACCACATCTCCTTTGGTATAAACATCGCCACCAGTAAGGATGTGATCTGTGGGAACCTCCTTATTTTGCCATGGATTTTTCGCCACTCTAGATATAGGATTGGCGTTTTTTACCGGAACAGTGGCGCCTTGAAAAACACTCAGGGCAAAAGGCTGGACCATATCGAGTTCAACTTTGTGACGCATCAAGTTCTTGTTGATTCTCGATTGCGAAGCCTCATCTCCCGGATCAAGCCCGTTCTCACCGACCTTGGCCGCGCCAGACTCTGTTTTTCTGAGCTTCGCAACCTTTTGATTCAATTGTTTGTATTGGTCCGAGTAGTAACTGCGCTTTGCGTTTACCCATTGAACTCTTTCAGCAAAACCTGTTTTGTTTTCGCTATCCAAAAATGGTGCAGAACGTTCCGCAAACTGGGTCGTGGAGAAAACCGCCATCATGCTGTAGTAATCGCGGGTAGGCACGGGATCAAACTTGTGATCGTGACACTTGGCACATTGCAGGGCGTGCGCTAGAAAAGTTTGCCCGACCGAGTCAGTTATATCATCGAGCCACTTCTGACGCATCTCAGCAAACACACTCATCCCAGTGTGTTCCCATGGACCCATGCGCAGAAAGCCAGTAGCGATGAGATCCTCTGGATTCCGCTGTCCCAGCAGATCACCTGCGATTTGTTGTCGGACAAATTCGTTGTAAGGTTTATCCTGATTGAAGGAACGAATCACGTAGTCCCGATATCTCCACGCATTGGGACGATAGTAGTCATTTGCATATCCGGCGGTATCTGCGTAGCGAACAACATCCAGCCAATGTGCACCGAAACGTTCTCCGTAGTGCATAGAAGACATTAGTTGCTCCGCGAGATTTAGAACAGCGGATCCGACATCATCCTGGTAGTCTTCGGTAAAGGAGGCAACTTGTTCAGGAGTCGGCGGAAGTCCGGTCAGATTGTAAGCAAGCCGACGAACCAGAGCAACCGCATCGGCCACGCCTGCGGGTTTCAGCCCGATTTCCTGCAACTTTTGGTCAACAAAGTAGTCGATGGGGTTTTGACCACTGGGAACGGGTTTTACTTGCAATGGCTTGTAGGCCCAAAGTTTTTCAGAATCATAGCGACGGCTTTGCCAATCCTCGGAAAGCGCTTTAGATGTGACGACCTGCATACCCTCTGCGTATTGGTCCTGGATCGCAGCGACACGTTGATCATCAGGCCAGGGCGCACCCTCATCAATCCAATCGCGAATCCACCACTGTTGCTCAGGGGTCAGTTGATCTGCCTCCTTAGGTGGCATTTCATAATCCTCCTCGGACCGAGTGGTGGTGATGTAGAGAAAGCTATCTTTGCCTTTCCCCGGAATGAGTACTTCATCGGCGAAAGCTTCGCCACCAGAGAGAAGCGAATCACGAGTACGTAGGTCGAGACCTCCCTTGATCTTGTCCGGTTCATCACCGTGGCAGGCATTGCACTTTTCAGCAAAGAGCGGCTTAATCTTCAGAGCAAAGAGCTTTTCACCTTCAGTTGCTTCTACTGCAAAGGCTTGTTGGATGAGACCATGGAGCAGTATGCCTAACAGCAACGTCAGAAATCTGAAATTTTGGCGATGATCCATAGCGACATTATCTCATAACTATTGCTACTTGTCTTGCAAGGCTGGATCATTTACGTGTACATTTGCCGCATGGATTGTGCACAACAGAAAAAAAAGTTCTTCAGCCAACTTGCTCCTGCTGAACAAATCCTCCGGCTGCTCGACCACCTACCTGATGTATCCTTTTTTGTAAAAGATACCAAGGGCCGATTTATGGCCCACAGTCTCAATAAATTCCAAGACCAAGATATCAAAACGGAAGACGATGTCATCGGTAAAACTGATCATGATTTTTACGCGGCTTCCAGAGCAGACACCTACCGTGCTGATGACGAAGCCGTAATGGCTTCCGGCATACCTATGGTCAACCGTTTGGAGCCTGCACCCGAACCTTTGGGCTCTCCTAGGTTGGTAACCACATCTAAAATCCCACTACGAGATAAAGAGGGGAAGATTATTGGAGTGGCGGGCTTCTCGAGAACAGTCCAAGCTTTGGATGTAGGGAAAGATGCGGTTGGGTGCCTGGCAAAGGTAATCGAATACCTGCATAGGAACATAACCGAAACCCTGACATCCAAGAAACTTGCAAAGATGGCGGGTTTGTCCATCAGTCAATTTGAGCGACGTTTCCGTGATACATGTGGCACTTCACCTCGACAATATGTACTGAGGGTTCGGGTCGATGCTTCGGCTCGTAAGTTAATTGGCACAGAGCTCACGGTTTCTGAAATCGCACAGGAATGCGGTTTTCATGACCACGCCCATCTGAGTAGGAGTTTCCGAAAGATCCTTCGCCAATCCCCAACAGAGTACCGCAATAGCCATCGTCTAGCAGGGTCCTCTTGAGGTAAACACAAAGAATTCTTGATCAAGTTCAGGAACTAAGGATGAAAAAGGCTTCATACGGGGTAATTCCTCAAAGCCTTACGATCACCTCAGAAAAAAAATTAAAAATCTTGATCCCAAGCGTCATTAAAAGGAATAGAAGATCACAAACAATGACCTCATTTCCCACCCGAAACCCGGTTCTTTGCATTTTGGTTTCGCTGGCGCTCACAAGCGGCAGCCTGTTAGCAGAGGATTCTGCCGTGACGCTCGATCGGAAAATGCTCAGTGGATTTATCGAAAAACACTGTACCAAATGCCATGGCCCAAAAAAACAAAAAGGTGAGACCCGTCTCGACACGCTGTCTCTAGAAATTACTAACAGCGACACGGCCCTTCACTGGCAGGAGGTGCTAGATGTCCTCAACCTTGGGGAGATGCCGCCAGATGATGAACCAGCACCGTCCACCGAAGAATTAAAAAATGTACTCGCTCATCTGACAGAGGCATTGACCAAATCAAAAAAACGCCTGTCAGAATCCGGAGGGGATACAGCTCTGCGTCGTATCAACCGCCGCGAATACAAGTATACCATCGATGACTTATTTGGTCTTCGTGTTCCCGATGAATTATTGCCTCCCGATGATATTGCAGAAGGTTACGATACAGTGGGCCATGACCAGCAGTTCTCCAGCTATCATTTTGAAGACTACTTCAAAACGGCAAAGACGATAGTCGAAGTGGCCTTAAAGTGGGTCGACCAACCTAGGCTCGAGGCCAAACACAGTGTTAACCAACCCGAGGAAAGAACAAACAAGCATCTTCTGAGCTATGTAGCTGACTACGATAAAAAGATGGCCCGAATCAAAGCTGGAGCAACCCATACAGAGGTAGGGATTGAAGATGAAAGGCAGTTACAGTTGTTCATTAAGCGTTATGACAGCCGGGCAGGAGGCAGAAAACGGTACCTGCAACGTACATTTGCAGATCAAGGACTTTACCTTTCCGACGCAGGCAGTAGTTCTCACGCCGTGGGATCCTACCAGATAAATATGGATCCACGAGCAACTTATAAATTCAGGTTTGCTGCCGCGATCGCTCAAGAAACCCCCACCATTCGACATTTCCTGAAGTGCAGGGTTGGAGAGAGAACCATTGGCTATTTCAAGGTCGATGGGAGCTTTGAAAAACCCAGCCTACATGAGATTGAGTACCGTGCGCATCTGTCTGACACCAGAGTGGGCTTCAATGTCACCGAAAACAGAGGCAATCTTAGCCTTGGAACCTATTTGCAGAAAGTAGGCCACAAGGCTGAATGGTCGTCATCGATATGGGTAGATCGCTTGGAGACCGAAGGCCCCTTCTATCCAAATACACCTTCGTTTTTTGAGAAACACTACCTTCAGACCCTTGGTCAACCAGAAGTCGAAAATGAAGATGAACAAGCTAAGCGTTTTTTGTTAGCATTTACCAGAGAGGCATTCCGACAACAGGATCCCGCTGCTGAGTTCATAGATCGAGTCTACAAGCTCTTCCAATTGAATCGGAAGAATAAGCGTTCCATCAAGGAATCCCTGGTCACTCCCCTATCAATGGTCCTCAGTTCGCCAAGTTTCTTATACATCATGGAAAACTCCCCTACGACAGGAGAGCAATTTGTTAGTGATACCGAATTAGCCCATCGAATTTCTTACTTTCTCTGGAGTCGTCCTGCGAATGGGGAATTACTTCAGGCTGCCGCTGACGGAAAACTATCGGATCCCATCATGCTTAGAAAAACAATGGATGAGATGCTCAAGCATCGAAACAGCTGGTCCCTTGCAGAAGGATTCTTCAGCCAATGGGCCGATTTGAAGCGCTTTGATGAAATTGCGATCAATGAGGGAGAGCATATTAGCTTTAATAACGGAATCCGCGAGTCGGCACGTCTAGAGGCGCAGCACATATTTCATGCGATGGTGAAAGAAAACAGAAGTCTTACCGATCTAATCGACTCAAATTTCACGGTAATCAATGACCTACTCGCCTTCCACTATGACTTGGAATATCCAGACAAAGGCAGCGAGTTTGCAAAAGTTTCGCTTCCTGCAAATTCTCCTCGTGGCGGAATGATAGGGACTACGGCGTTTCTGACCATGGGTTCAAACGGGGAACGTTCTTCACCAATCATTCGGGGCGCACTCTTGATGGAGAAGTTTCTCCACCGCGAACCATCGCCACCGCCGCCAAATGTTCCGGAACTCGCACTGGCTAGCGACGAACCCCTATCCGTCAAAGAAATTGTCGATCTCCACAGAAAGAAAGCACAGTGCGCCTCTTGCCACAACAGTTTTGACCCACTTGGTTTTGGCCTGGAAAACTTTGACTTGCTTGGACAATGGAGGGATGAGGAGACATTGGGCAATGTTGGTAAAAAGAATTCCAAAAAAGGGAATAAGACAAAACGTATTCCGATTCAGGCCAAAGGAGTGTTCCCGAACTCAAATCGTTCCTTCAAGAACTTGAGAGAATTCAGAGAGGGATTAGTTGATCATAAACACCTTCTAACCCGATCAATCACTGAGGGACTCCTATCTTATGGTCTAGGTAGACATATCGAGTTTGCCGACCAACAAGCGATCGATGAGATTTGTACAAACGCAGCCAGCAACAACGAACAGGTCAGAGATTTGATTTTTGAAATCATCAAACATCCTATCTTCCGTAGATCCGACAAAACAGAGTAGAAATTACTATGGGTATACAACTACACAACCGAAGAGCCATTCTCAAGGCGGGCTCCACTGCCCTCGCCCTGCCATTCCTAGATTCTTTGAGCATAGCAAAATCAGTAAATGCCGTTGCTCCAAAGCGTTTTCTTATGATCGGCTGCGGCTATGGATTTACCAAAGAAACCTTTTTTCCGACTAAAGCGGGACGGTTTTCGGAGATCGGCCTTACACCTGGCCTTAAACCGCTGGAGCGCCACAGAGACGACATTACCATGGTGTCGAATCTGACCAACCTTGGAGCCACAAACGCCCATGGCGGCAGCACATCTTATTTAACTGGAGCTAACGTAAGTGGAACCCCCGGCAAAAAATTTCATAACTCCATTTCTCTTGATCAAGTGATTGCACGTGAAATCGGTCAAGACACCCGATTCCCTGCGATTTCCTTGAGCGATAAAGATACCAAAGACGGTCATGGCCCTGGTCTTTCACTCTCATGGTCCGACAAAGGTCATCCAATCCCAGGTGTCACCAATCCCGTGGACCTCTACCATCAACTGTTTGGCCAAGATAAAGAGAGTGCAGCCGAACGTGAGTTCCGACTTGCCGAACGGCGCAGTGTACTCGACGGAGTCGTCGCTGATTTGAAATCTTCGAAAAGAAAACTTAGCAAAACGGATCAGGACAAACTTGAGGAATACCTGCAATCGATTCGCCAGATTGAACAAAGCATCAGTCGCGAAGTGGAGTGGTCAAATACCCCCAAACCTAACGCCCCAATTAAACAACCCAAAGAGGGAATGGACGGACTGCAGGCACTGAAAACCTTCCAAAGACTGATTGTCGCTGCATTCCAAACGGATTCCACCCGGGTCATCACCTATCGTCAACCGATCAGCTCTATCCTTAAAAGCTGGGAGTTCAGTCTCGGGGCTCATTCTCTTTCACACTACAACCTTGATCCTCGCCGCCGTGAAGCATCTCAACAGAAAGATGTCATGTTCATGGATTTGTTCGCAGACTTGATCGACATGTTCAAACAGACTCAAGATGTGAACGGGGAAAATCTATTCGACTCCACCCTGATCAGTTATGGATCCAACCTGCGTACTGGTCATGGTCTGAAAGGATGTCCAGCGATCCACACTGGAGGTGCAGGGAAAAAGCTAAGGAGAGGCGAACATATCATGCTGCCAGATCAGGATACACCTTTAGCCAACTACTGGCTTACATTGACGCAACAAGCTGGCGTAGATTTGGAACGATTCAGTCATAGTACGGGCACACTCGATGAATTGTTAGCGTAGACTGCATATCAATTCGTTAAAAACTGGGATGTCATTACGGAACTCTTTCTAATTCATCATCGGAGATGAAGACCCAAAGGGATTATTCTTTGTATTGCCGCCTACATAGACCTTAGTCCGGAGCCTGGGTATCTGTCTCACCCTGCATCCAGCAGAACGTTACAGATGCCTGCTTGGGGTGTTTCTTAAGCATCTCCTCATACCTATCGAGGATCGGCTGATAGAGCGCGACCTTCAATCGCTTGTGAATTCTTTGAATGTTGATTTCAGTCGGTCATGGTCAGAATGATATTGGGGCGACTTACTTTTAAGCTTTTGGGGCGCTCTGCCGCGTGGTTGGCACAAGCAAACGTATGGAGCCACGCAATCAGCAACGAGCTACCGCGAGCCGCAATTCACTGGCTATCGACCTCGATATCTACTGCTAGTGATCTTTGCGTGATGCCAAGACAGCCGATCGCGGACCGAGTTGAACTTCCTTGAGTTTAAAACGCTTAACGTCGGTGGTAATGCCGGTGATAGTATTTGCTCAGATCTTGAACGCGTTAATTTACGCTTCGCTCACCGTCGTCTCGCTACCGCCGAAGCTGTCAGTCTCGACTCCGAGACGTTGGAGCATGGTCAGGTAGAGATCTGACAGCGGACGTTCTTCATCCGAGACGTTGCTTCTCCAGCCTTTATCAGATGAAATTCCGGACGAACTGGAATTATCTTCGTCTGTTCCAAACTTGAGATACTGTCCGTGCTTGAAGCCAAGGTTGCTTCCGCCGGTGAGGACGATCGGGTAGTTGCGTGACAAGTGAAAAGCACTAGAGGCGGAACCGAATAAGGTCAGAGTATTGTCCAGCATGGTGCCGTTGCCGTTTGGTTCAGGGGTATCCTGCAGGCGCTGGAGGAAACGGCCGTATTCTTCCATGAGGAAGTTGCAGTAGTTGGAGAATTGCTCCCAACCATCTGGCTTCTTGGTATTATGCGAAAGCTGATGCGTCAGGTTATAACCAATCGCGCGCGCCAGAAAGTCACTGGCTCCAACACCGTTTTCACGACCAATTTGCCAGGTGGCGACCCGGGTGGAGTCGGTGCGAAAGGCGAGGTAGATCAATTCATACATTGTCTGGACGTAGTTACGCGGATCATCCGGGGTGACGTCTAGATTCAGGTGGCTCACATCTACCCGGGGCATGGGGATATCGAGCCAGCGCCGGGCTTTCTCGACGCGAATCTCTGTGTCACGGACTGATTGCAGGTATTCGTCGAGAGTGTCCTGGTCGTGACCAGAGAGCTTTTTGCGAAGCGAGTTGGCATCGCCCATTAAATCATCCAGTGCAGACTGGCTGATGGCCAGGCGGCGCTCGGCGTCTTTACCGCTGCTCACAAAGAGTCTATCAAAAATCCGCTTGGGTCGATTTTCGGCAGGAATTGGACGACCCGCTTGATTGAACGAAAGGGTCTGCGCACCCCTCGGTGAACCAGTGCCGCCATCGGTTGAGAGCACCAGGGATGAAACACGGGTTTCATCACCAACAACGTTTGCATAGTATTGGTCAAGAGAGATGGAGTTCTGATAGTCCCCGCTGGCACCGGTGTCAGCTCCGGTCAGGAATTGATCGGCATTCGAGTGACCATGCACACGACGCACTGCCGGGTGAGACATCCCGCCGACGACCGTCATCCTATCTCGCAGCGATTCCAGTGGGCGCAAGCTATTGGTGAGTTGAAAGTCGCGACCAGGATTGTGCGGGAACCAGCTGAATTCTTTAAACGCAGGATCATCGACTCGCGGCATGGGGACCCCGTCGGGCTGGTAGAAACAGGCCAGTCGTTTTGGATTTGAAACTGCAGCCGCCGATTTGGCAAAAGTCTCAAAACAGGGCAAGGCAAGGGCAAAGCCGCTGACCCCGCGCAGAAATTTTCGCCGATCCAATGAAGTTAGTTGAGTACTCATGATTGATTAGGAATTGAAAAGGTTGCTGAGAATAATGTTACGAATAAGAGTCTTGAGACCGTCGCCTTCGCGCCGGGTTTTTGCCGTGATCTGTTCCAAACTGGTGCGATCGCCGAAACTCATCGGGCGACCGAGGGCGTAGGAAGTGAGCTTGTGGGTCATGGCACGGGCAAATTGATCCTGCCGAAGTTCCAGCAGGTAGCGCTTCAAGCCATCCATTCCCTGTAGTTTGTCGCCATTGAACAGCACGCCGACTGAATCTTCACTCCGCCATTTGCCGAGCGCATCGTAGTTTTCAAAGGCGATGCCCCAGGGATCGATTTTCTCGTGGCAGGAGGCGCAGGCAGGATCGTTGCGGTGATCGGCCATGCGTTCTTTTAGCGTCATCTTGAGTATCCTGGGATCAGCCAGATCGATCTCAGGCACTGCAGGAGGTGGTGGCGGAGGAGGATCATGCAGGATATTTTCCAGCAGCCAGATACCGCGTTTTAGTGGATGCGAATGTTTGCCATCTGCATTCATCGCAAGCAATCCGGCTTGGGTGAGGATACCTCCACGACGGCTCTCAGGCTGCAAATCGACGCGGCGAAATTCGCTGCCGAACACTTCTTTAATCCCGTAGTGGTTGGCGAGTTTTTCATTCAGCATGGTGTAGTCCGAATGCAGGAAATCGAGGATGTTGGAATCCTGCCGAAGCATCTCTGCAAACAACTCGATGGGTTCCTGGCCCATGGCTTCGCGCAGGTTCTCTTCCACTTCCTGGTAGTCGAGCAGAGCAAGGCCCAACCACTGTCTAACGAAGTGATGAGAAAACCGTGCTGAGCGTTCATCAGCCAACATACGGTCGACCTGTTTAGCCAGTGTTTCGGGATCGCTTAAGCGACCTGCCTCAGCTAGTTTCAGTAGTTCCTCATCGGGCACGCTACTCCATAGGAACATCGCCAAGCGGGTTGCCAGATCGAAATGTTCAGGCTCGGGGGATTGCACGATATAGAGAAAGTTCGGCGATGAAATCACGGTAGCGAGCACTTCGAGCATCGCTTGCTGGGCGTCGTCGCAGGACGGGCGGATCGCGTTGAACAAGGCCAGCTTCTTATCCAGTTCAAGTTCGGTCGGAGGGCGTCGCCAAGCGCGGCGCATGAAATCGCTGAGAATTTTTCGAGGGTTGGATTCCGGATCCACTCCCGCAGCAAACACTCGCTGATGCGACTCCGGCGGCCACTGATCGTAGTGGGGCGCAGTGACTTCGATGTAGTCGATGTGAATGCCACTGGAAGACAGGTTTTGAAAAACCAGGTATTCGGAAGGGTTCGGTCGCTTACCCAGCGGATGTTTACCA
>CAJWWL010000083.1 GCA_913048125.1 uncultured Opitutia bacterium
GAACGCTTGCGTCCACTTTTGTACCAGAAAACAGTCCACCCTTCCTGCAACCCTTCTTTGTATTCAGACTCAGATTTCTTCATGCCGCTTTCGAACCAGAACAAACTCTTCCCTTCTTGTTTCCCTTTCTGAAAGGTTTGCTGCGTATGAGGTTTCCCATTTTCCCACCAAATTGTCGTTATTCCATGTTGAATGCCGTTTGCGTAGCCAATCTGAAACTTTGGTTTTCCACTTTCATACCTCTCTACACCAAGTCCAGTAAATGGAGAGCCTTGCCCTTGCAGATAAATCTTTTTATCGGTTTTTTGCTCCAGATACTGCATTTCGTAGGCGGGTTGCTCACTAGTGTTTTGTGCAAAAAGTATTCCCGGAAAGAGTAGGTATAATACTGATGTTTTGATTTGCTTTAGAGTCATCATTTGACATGCAAAAAAGCGTATGAGTTTTGGGCAAGGATTAAAAATCTACAGGTGAGCTAGTACCTTAATGTCCATGCCACCTTGATTTTGGATTCATGGGTAGTACTTTTCCAACCATCTTCTAAATCTGCACCCTGATTCATAACGAGGAATATTTCATTACCGGGTTTAATAATCCAGTGAAGTCTGCTATTCACGGCGAAAGACTCGGATAGATTGTCGTACTGGGCCAGTGTTCTCCACCCAATATTCGGAGTAAATTTGATGTTGGTCCTTAACGAAGCTAAACGCGCTGTTAGCTCCGCCTTCGGTAAATCGATTTCATTTTGGCTCAGAGAAGAAGAAAGTGATAGGTGTGGAGATGGACGCCAGATGATACTTCCCTCATAGCTTGTTCGCATGCCATCGTAGAATTCGCCATAACCAAACTCAGTCTCAACTGCTACTTTTCGGTGTGCAGAAGTTTCGAATGACAACTCAGTTCGTGCGAAATGGTAGTCTGCAGCAGATATTATTATATCATCAGCTATACTAAAGTCTTGAAAGAGATTTTCTCGGTCTACAGCGACTACTATTTCAAACTCTTCTCCAGACTTCGTTTCTATCTCAATCCCCGGTTCAATATCCCAATTATCAATACGATTCTTTAGGTTGGTCGCCAGTCGCGTATCTAATTCAAAATCCACGTAGTCAATGAGTCTACCTCTTGGGCGAATTCTGTATCGATAAAAGGTGTAGTACTGTCGAATGTTCCGTTCTCGGATGAACCCCATTGCAGGGTTGAAGTTTTTATCTATCTGATAAGCACCAGCATAGGTATAATGAACATCATCGTTTAGGTTGACCATGAGACCGAATGCACCCGGAGGGGTTCCACTTTGTCCAGTGTCGTAGGACCCTATTGCGTAAACGTTGGTAGAGAAGTTCATCCCTCTAGAGCCCAAACTTGTATTATGAATATTTGCGTCTACACCGAGTATGGAGTTTTCCTCAATATTTGTGGGATCTCCATGGGTTGCGATAAAGCCAACATTCGATTCTTGACCAACATCCATCGATGCGCGGGCTACTCCCAGATTTTTTGATCCAATGCCCGGTTGGTCATCTAGTTGCACATTCAAAAGTCCAAAGTTGAACCTTCCAACACGACCGCTGAGTTTACCGGCTGCTTTTATGCTTATTGGGTTCCCGTCTGAGTCCAATCCAACTCTCCGCGAGAAGAACGGCTGAATCGACTTGGAGGCTCCAAAGGAGAATACATTACTGTCTTGTAGAAAAAAGTCTCGTTTCTCTGGAAAGAAGAGCGGGTATCGAGTTAGGTTTACTTGCCGTAAGTCAGTCTCCGTCTCCGCGAAGTCCATGTTTATGCTCAAAGAACCTGTTATTGCTGGAGTGAATCTGTAGAAGAGATCAAAACCGGGGTCGAAGCTGTAATCCTGAGTGCCTTTTACTGAGTCCTTGTGGTTGGTAAACGTCATGTACGGTTTGATATCGATCCCAAGTCCTTGCTCTAATCCTGACAGACCTGTCATTTCTCCAAGGTCGCTCAGCGAATAAACCTTGTCATCTCTTGTAGGGTTGTTCCATCGGATACGTTCGTTCTTACGGATAATCTTCCTCTCAATATTGAGACCCCATGTGTTGCCGGTGGGATCAAATGAAAGAGTCTTGTAGGGGAGGGCAATTTCAGCAGTCCATCCTTTGTCGTCTAAAAAGGCTTCACCTTCCCAGATACCATCCCAATCTCTACTCGGATGCCCAGTTGAAGAACGCTTGTCTATGAATCCATCAGATCTCGAACCCCTTGGATTGATCATGAAAAAGTACCCACTTCGGTAATTGTTGAACGTATCGATTACGATATTTACATAATCATCTGATCTAAGAGACACATCTCGGTTGAGTTGATAGGCTATGATTTTGTCTGGTTCGGAATCATAACAACGAATCCCAAAGTAGAGGTAGTCCGAGTTATAGAGAAGTTTCACTACCGTCTTTTCTGAAGGAGAGCCTCCTTCGTTTAATTCTACTTGAGTAAACTTTTCAATTCTTGGTGCATCGATCCATACAGATTCATCAAGCTTTCCGTCGATTAATACATGGGTGTTTGACTCCAATCTTTGGGGGATTACCCTAAGAGGTGCAGCAATTAAATTGTCCAATTGGCATAGGATAGCAGCAAGAATGAGGACATGGGGCTTCATCGGAAAATAAAACTTTCATTCCTAGGATATACGGGCAAGTTGCTTTCATTCCTAGGTATCTAAGTACTCTTAGAACTTATGCTTCTCAGTTCGTTATATTTTAAGCTGGTCATTTCAATTTATAACCAAAAATCTATTCAACGTGAGTGTTAAAGATGAGGCAAATGATGCTAGACTCCTCCAACTTCAGCGTTGGTTGAGTACAAAAACAGATTTTTCGGGTATGGACGTAGTACCCGCATCCGAGGATGCCAGTTTTCGTAGGTATTTCAGGATTTTAGACGGCATGGGAAAATCTTGGATTGCAATGGATGCACCGCCTGAAAAAGAGAACAGTCAACCATTTGTTGAAATATCCCGCATGCTTAGGGACGGTGGAGTACGGGTTCCAGAAATCTTTGAGGTTGATTTGGAACAGGGTTTCTTGGTGCTAGAAGACTTTGGTGCCGTACATTTTGAAGACATACTTCATGGCAAGCGTCGTGATGCATTTTACAACATTGCATTAAGCGAGATGGTCCGTGTTACATCCATGCCTGATACTGACGCTGCAAAGCTTCCTCACCTTGGATCAGAATGGCTCCAGATGGAATTGGATATTTTCCATGAATGGTTTCTAAACTTGGGCGGTGGTCCTGCTTTAAAATCCAACCTCGAAGATTTTCATAAGGCTTGCCAGCCATTAGTAAACGGAATCCTTGAGCAGCCAAATGTATTCGTCCACCGTGACTTCCATTGCCGCAATCTCCTGCTCTTAGATGGTGGGCGGGCGGGGGTGATAGACTTTCAGGGTGCGATGAACGGCCCGCTTACCTACGACTTAGCTTCACTACTCAGAGATTGCTATCAGGACAACCCTCGTGACTGGGTTGAATGGAAGGCTATTCAGTACAAAAAACGAATTGAGGAAGCCCTGTCATTGGATTTGGATGATGATCAATTTCTTCGTTGGCTTGACTGGACTGGCTTACAGAGGCACCTGAAAGTCCTAGGGTTGTTCAACCGACTGAATCTGCGCGACGGCAAATCAGGCTACCAAAAGGATATACCACGAGTCTGGGAATATGCTAAAGATGTTTTGGGACGATACGCTGAACTTTCATCTCTGCGTGAATTCGTTGAAGGCTTTAACACTTGGAGTGAGGCTGCTGCGTGAAGGCAATGATTCTTGCTGCCGGTTACGGTAAACGAATGCTGCCCTTGACTGAGAAGCTTCCAAAACCCCTCCTACATGTAAAAGGTAAGGCATTAATTGAGCATCATCTGGACAATCTTGCTGCTGCTGGTTTTAAAGAAGTTGTAATCAATCACGGTCATCTTGGCCATATGATTGAAGATACTCTTGGTGACGGACATAAGTTTGGGCTTTCTATCAGCTATTCTCCAGAGGGCCCAGTCCCTCTTGAGACTGGAGGGGGAATGACGAAAGCACTTCCGCTACTGGGAGAAAGTCCATTTCTTATTGTCAATGCGGATATCTTCTGTGACTACGATTTTACTAGGATTCCTACACTTGATATCGACGTAGACGCTCATCTTGTGCTGGTGAACACCCCAGACTACAAAACTTGCGGTGATTTCTCACTACGTGATGGGAATGTGCTGGAGGATGAATCTCCTACGCTTACTTACAGCGGAATTGCCATCTATCATCCCAGAATTCTAAATGGCGCAAAAGTGGAACGATTCTCTATTATACCAAGACTTCGCAAGGCTATCGAATCCGGTAGGGTGCGAGGGACCTTTCATCGTGGACATTGGTCAGATGTTGGTACGCCGGAGAGACTGCTACAACTACAGTAGCTTTCACAAATTTTAATCGAACTAAGGAGTGCGATTGTTTGTTGAGAGAATCAACACATTTTGCCCAGGTTTGACTTGATGCGCAACACTCCATTGTAAGCCTCTCTGAGTCGCACTGTGGGCTGTAGATACATAATAGTTACCAGCTTCAAGTTCTTTGAACGAAACTTGACCGTTCGCATCTGTTTTCCCTTTTTTATGGATAACACAGTTAGCGAGTCCTGCTCTGATCTGTTGCAAATTGTTGTAAGACACATCAGGGTTTTTAAGATAAAGTCCCCATTTGGATACATCAGGTCTCTTCTCGGTGATGTAGACCTCACAGTCAGGTAAATTGTAGGTATTTCCTTGTACAGCGAGCTGCACGCTAACAGTGATGTCTGAAAGCGCACCAGTTACTAGCGTGGCGGCTGGTGGCGCCGGTGCGGTAGGTATAAGTACTGGACTGGTTGGGGTTGGTTCGGGCGTGGTGGAGATAGCCAATGGGTTCCCAATTGGCGCTGCTGGTGTAGGAGGAGTTGGCGTGGTTGGAAAACCAGCTACCGGTGCAGTTGAGATTGGTTGAGTAGCAGGTGAGACGGGCACAGGAGCCACAGGTGCTGATGTTGAAGCACTAGCGAGCTGATTCCTAAGAGCTTCAATTTGGCTATTTGCTTCATCAAGTTGGTTCTGAAGCTCTCCCATCTTAACATCATTTTCAACCTGTATATTAACGGCAATCTCAGCTTCCGCTTTCATTCCATCCAACTGTTGATTTGCGGCATCTAGCTGGGCTTGTAGAGGAGCCGAAGCGTCAACCTGAGCTTGCATGTCAGCGACCTGATTTTCCAAATCGGTGTTTTTTAACTTTAGTTGAGCTTCTGCCGTTTCGAGGTCTTTGACCTGCTTCTTGAGTTTAGCGTTAGCATTTTCTAATTCTTCAGTACCGCAGGACACTAGGAATAAAGAAATACAAACAACCAAATACTTTAAGACCTTTTCATGTTTCATAACTTAAAATTCACTTTAGTCTCCATCAGAGTTTGTAATTACCAGTTTGGCAACTCTTGAAAAGTGGCAGTCACCATTGAATTCGTTTTGTTCCTTTATATGATTGGAAGCGGTTCTCCATCGCATATCTGAAAGGGTCGTCCTTGCTGGTCGTATAGTTCAGTGTGGTGGTCAATCCCCATAGCATTATATACTGTGGCATGGATGTCTGCTGGCGAACATGCCTCTGAACCGGGTTCAACTCCCTTGCGATCGCTAGATCCATAGGTCAGACCTCCCTGTATGCCACCACCTGCAAAGGCTAAGGAGTAGACCCCAGGATGATGGTCGCGTCCACCGTTATTGTTGACCTTGGGGGTACGTCCAAAATCAGTGAGGAATACCACTAGGGTTTCCTCCAGCATGCCGCGCATTTCAAGGTCTGTGAGAAGAGCGGAGACTGATTTATCAAAAACAGGGAGCAGCCGGTTCTTCATTTTAGGGAAGTGGTCCCTGTGAGTGTCCCAGTTATCACCGCTACCACCTGCTAAATCACTAGCAGAGCAAAGTGCCTGAACTACGGGAACACCTGCTTCGACAAGTCTTCTCGAGAGCAAGAGGGTCTGACCACCTATGTGATCGCCATACATCTCTCGGATTCGGGGGTCTTCCTGCTCCAGTTCGTAAGCCCTGCGGACCGGAGAGCCCAGCAGCATATCAGCAGCCATTTGTCCATAGTGGTCTAGACGCTCGTATGGGGTACTTCCGTTAATCGTATGTGATAGAGAGTTATCGAGCTGATCAAGCAGTCCAAGTCGGTCAGTAACTCGTCGCTTTTCAATGTTCCGTTCTAGCTTGAGTTCCCGGTCGTTGTAGCGGTTGACTCCAGCGTACGGCTTGCCAGCAGGAGTTCGCAAAAGGATTGGATCGTACTTTGATCCTAGCCAGCCTGCTCCTTCTCCCGCCATCATCGTCCCATTATCGTACATAGAGTAGGGCATCCGAATAGCTGCAGGTGTTCCGACTGTAGGGTTGTGGAATCTTGAAATCATTGATGTGATGGAAGGCCAGTTTTTGCGACTCTTGGCCTTGATGCCTCCAACAGGGTCCTTTCCTGTTAGGTTGATATACATCCCTTGCTGGTGACCCCCATGCTTGTGGTGAACCGAGCGTACTATAGCTAGCTGCTCAGAATGGTGTGCCAGTTTAGGTAGGTACTCACAGAAGCGTATCCCTGGAGTTTTCGTTGGAATATTGCCAAAGGGACCTCGAATATCGGCAGGCGCTTCTGGCTTAGGATCGAAAGACTCATAGTGACTCATGCCTCCCCATGTGTAGACTATAATACAGGATTTGGCCTTATGTGGTATTCTCGATCCTACACTTTCAGCTCGAGCTTTTAAGAATGTAGGCAAAGTGAGACCTGCAAGACCAATACTAGATTTTAAGAATTCTCGCCGATTGTGCTGAAAACTTATCATCGTACAGTTAACTCCTCATTAAATCCCTACGTGAAACTAACCCCTCTGTTTGCTCTTTGGCAAGCTATTCCAAAGGAATCTTCGCTCTGGAAGTGTTCTGATCGGTTACGAAGTAGCCCAGTCGTTTTTCTTGCAAATCTGTAACAAGCCAGACTGCGCGGGAGTAACTGGTCTGCTCGCGACGCTGTCCTGCATCAATGTTTGCGTAGTAAGTCTGTTCCCCGTTATAGTTGATCCAATACAGTTTCACAGGTTTACTTCTGTTATTTTCAAAATAGACCATAATGAAACTTCCCGTATAGGAGCGATCTGGAGGTCTCTTGGCACCTTCTTCAGGTAGCCACTCGAGTTGTGGGAGATCCTCAGTCTTTTTTTTAGCTTCTGATTTTTGATTTGTGACTACAATAGTAGTAAGGTCAATGCCCAGTGATATATCGAGTTTAGGATTTATATTCTTCAATTTATTGACCCCCTTTTGGGTAACTAGAGTCTGCCATAAATATAGCTTTCGCAATCGATGTAGTTGCCCCAGATGCTCAAGCGCTTCGTCAGAAACCTTTGTTCCGTAAAGGTTTAGGTATTCCAGTTTCTGGAGGTTGGTTAAGTGTCCGATACCGGCGTCGTCAACCTTAGTGCGTTCTAAGTGCAATCTTCTTAACATCGACAGTTTCTTTAGATGTGCCAATCCAGCACTTGTTATCTGAGTATCCCTCAGATTCAGGGAAACAATACTACCTAGGCGAACAACTGCCTCCATGTCTTCGTCGTTAAGTTTTTGTCCACGTAACTGAAAGCCGACTTCCCACCCTCCTTCTGGCAGTTTTAATGCAATACCATTTAGACGTTCGATGTCTCTTAGTGCTTCCGGTTCTGCCTGCAATGGGTGCACACTATTTATTAGGACAATAGCGAAGATGTAGTATAACTTTTCCATTACATTGAAAGTACCCACCATGATCGGCACTCTCAAGCATATAGCCCGACGCTTTTTGTTTGCCCGCTGCAAATCACCACTCAATTGTATTCCCCAATTATGAAAAACCTCTGCTTCCTCCTCCTCACCTGTCTCATAACAATTTCTGTCCCTGTGGTCCAAGCGGCAGTCTCGCTACCAAATGTTCTGGGTAGTAATATGGTTCTTCAGCAGGAGCGCCCAGTTCCAATATGGGGTTGGTCGGATGCCGGAGAAAAGATTACCGTATCCTTTGCTGGCCAAACTAAGACCACTACCGCTGGGAAAGATGGGAAATGGATGGTCAAGTTGACCTCGCTCAAGGCAAGCAGTGATCCTCGCAACCTCACTGTCAAGGGCACCAACTCAATCACTTTAGAAAACATATTAGTTGGTGAAGTTTGGATCTGTTCCGGTCAATCTAACATGGAATGGAGCATACGTCAGTCTGCAAACGCCAAGGAGGAGATTGAAAATGCCAACTATCCCCAGATTCGTCTTTTTAATGTTCCAGGTCACACAACTGCACCGCTACCTCAGGAAAAAGGAAAGGGTAATTGGACTGTTTGCCAGTCCAATACCGCCCAAGGCTTCAGTGCAGTCGGTTACTACTTCGGACGTCGACTCAACAAAGAACTTAAAGTTCCCGTTGGTCTGATTGGATCTAACTGGGGCGGTACGCGCATAGAACCTTGGACTACCCTCGACGGCTTCAAGTCAGTTCCTGAATTGGAAAAGCTCGTCCAACAAGTGAGTGGTTACACAGAAAAGACCCGGGTGGGCGGTCGTTCCCCCTCGGCTATCTACAATTCGATGGTGCATCCATTGGCCCCCTTCGCAATGCGTGGTGGGATTTGGTACCAAGGTGAGTCTAACGGCAGCGAGCACATGAGCTACTACCAGAAAAAGCACGCTCTCGTTAAAGGCTGGCGTAAAATCTTCCAGAATGACGACCTCGGTTTCTACTGGGTCCAACTCGCTAATTTCCGTAAGGCCAACGTGCCCGAAATCACCGATCCTAAGAAGGAGCACTCAAACCCCGCAGGCGGTGATGGGTGGGCCAAAATCCGTGAAGCTCAGACCAAGGCGCTTGACATCCCCCACACTGGTATGGCCATCGCCATTGATCTTGCAGATGCTCACAACCCTAATGATATCCATCCTCGCAACAAGCAGGACGTCGGTGGACGCCTTGCCCAATGGGCCTTGCATCAGACCTATGGCAAGAAGGGTCTCGTACCCTCAGGCCCCCTCTATGTAGGCCACAGAGTTGAAGGCGGGGCCATCCGCGTCTCCTTCAAGCACGTCGGCAAGGGTCTCATGGTCGGTTCCAAGAAAGGCCTAGCTCCCACTGAGGAAGTCAAGGGCGGTAAGCTCCAGAACTTTGCGATCGCCGGAGAAGACAAACAATGGCACTGGGCTGAAGCCACCATAGATGGCGACACCGTCTTAGTGAAGTCACCAAAAGTCAAAAAGCCCGTAGCCGTGCGCTACGCCTTCACCATGAATCCCGGCAAGGCTAACCTTTACAACAAGGAAGGTCTCGCCGCCGGACCCTTTCGAACAGACGATTGGTAGATCCCGCTAGCTATGCAGAGAGCCTATTTTACCAGTGCTATCCGCATAGCTCTTGCAGTCTATTCCTAGTGCATTCAGGTGGGTCAACCAAAGGTTGGCCAGAGGTGTGCCGCGTTGGCAGTGGATATGTTGGTTTTGCGTTAGTCCAATACTCTTTCCTCCTGCGACAACAATAGGCAGGTCGTTGTATTGGTGTGTCGTACCATCGCCCATTCCTGCACCGAGGGTGAATATAGTGTTATCAAGAAGTGTAGTGCCATTCGCCTCTTCGGTCTTTTCCATTCTTTCCAGCAGTCTCGTAAAGGCAGCCACGTGGAAACGATCGAGTACAAGAAGCTGTTCCAAATGCTTACTGATGGAGTGGGTCATTGCGTGGTGACTGTAGGGTTTGTCCAGAATCCCTTCCCAGTTGGTGGCAGTTGTCCAGCGTTCGGGCCCGACCATCAAAGTTCCGACGTTTGTTAGTCCAATCTGGAGAGCCGTCACGAGTAGGTCACCCATGAGGTGGATGTAGTCGTTGCGAGGTAGGTGGTCAGCGGGGCGTTGAATCTTGGCTGCGGCTAATTCGGCCTTCATGTTTTCAATCTTGTCCATGCGTGTCTCGATGGTACGAACCGCTTCAAAGTACTCGCCAAACTTATGGCGATCTCCAGCGCTCAGCTTTTTCTGAAGATCACGTGCATTTTCAAGAGCGAGGTCTGTGATGTTTCTGGAGTTGGAGTGTGACTTAGTTCCAAAGAGTCGATCGTAAATCTTGCGAGGGTTTCGCATGGATGGAGCAACATGCCCAGTCGCGTACCACGACATATTATCAAAGTAGATGGACTCGATATTGTTCTTATGATCGTTACAACTGAGTTCTAGTGTGGGGTAGGGGGTCGCCTTGCCGATGTGGTCTGCAACAATATGGTCAAGTGTTCTGGCTAGCGGATAAGCTGAGCCTTTGACTTCGAATGGAGCTACACTGGTAAGAAAGCATGAAGCGCACTGCGCGTGTGAATCGGTCCCATGCTGGAAGGTTCGGTCCAGTCCGGTAACAAGAGAAATCTTTTCCCGCATCGTATTGAGTGGCGCGAGAGTTGGAGTGAATGTAAGCGGGTGGTTTCCGACTGGAACAGTTTTGCCTTCGAAACGCCAAACATTGTTTTGGCCAGCAAACTTGGGTAGTGGCCGGTCACCTTCTCCAGGAAAGAAGCCTCGGCGAGTGATGCCGTTGGGAAGATAATAGAACGCCATACGCTTGGCTGGTTGAGCGGGTTTGGAGCCCTTGGCAAGTGCGAGGCTTTCGAGCCATGGCAGACCCAGTATTCCGCCTCCGGCAGTGTTGAGGAATTTACGACGGTTGAGACCAGTTTTAAGTTCTGTCATAGCTGGCTATATATTAAAATTTTGGCCTTATCGGTTGAAGGAGTGTAATGTGTTTTTGTGGAGAAAAGGTTCACTCAATGCTATGGCCTTAAGAACGGCTCTAAGGTTATCCTTACCAGAGAGGGCTTGCTCTGTCATGGCGTCAATTGCCGGAGTGTCAGCTGGACCCAACTCACGACACAAGGCGTAGCTTAAAAGATGTGCTACAAAACCGTGTGTGAACCTTGGTTTTTGCTCCACAATTAATTTTTTGAACTCTTGGAAGTTGGCAAACTTGTGCTGGTTGAACAGTATATTGCTGACATCGACCTCTCGGCCATTTTCGTAGTTTTCACGCCATACGCCTGTGGGACCGAAGTTTTCCAGTGCAAAGCCAAGTGGGTCAATTTGGTTATGACATCCTGCGCAGTCAGCTCTTTTTCGGTGTGCTGCAAGGCGTTCGCGAATGGTAAGCTTCTCAAGATCTTCTTTATTTGACTCGTCTAGGGGAGGTACGTCCGCAGGAGGAGGTTCAGGAGGATCATTAAAAATTACAGCATTGATCCAAGTTCCTCGCGTGATTGGTTGTGTGCGGGTCGGGGTGGAGGTCATAGTGAGTACGGCGGCGTTGGTTATGACGCCGCCGCGGCGCGGGTCAGTAACCGGTACGCGACGAAAGTTCTGAACTTGTACATCACGACCACCCTTATTGTTACCTGCATAATTGGCTTTTAGCATTGTACTTTCCCAAGTGAAGTTTGGGTTTAGTAGTTCGATGATCGGACGGTCTTCCACTAGGATGGTCTCAAATAACAGAAGAGGCTCACTCATCATATGCATACTAGTTCGATAGCCTTGGTAGTAGAAGTAGGGGTACTTTTGGGGGTCGGGAATCGAGGTGACGAGTCGGTCCAGTTGTAGCCATTGGCCCGGAAAGTTGTCGCAAAAGCGTCCGATCTTTCGGTCGTTGAGCATTCGGTCGATCTGGCTATCAAGAATTTCCGGATCGCTGAGCTTGCCCGAGGCAGCTAGGTCTAGTAGTGGATCGTCGGGGATACTGCTCCAGAAAAACTGTGAAAGGCGAGTAGCCAATTCGAAGTCGTTTATGCGTTTGCGACCGCTTTTAGATTCATCTGTTTCTGAGTCTTCGTAAATGTACAAAAAATCTGGCATTCCAAGAATTGCACTTACAACTGTGCGCATGGATGTTTCCCAAGTTGCTCCATCAGAAAGTTCATTTTCTGCTATTTCAGCAAAGCGTTCGACAGTTGTGGTAGAAACTGGTCTACGAAAAGCGCGGCGTAGGAGCTTTTTAAGGCGAGTTCGAATGGTCTGAGCATCAGAAACTTCTAGCTTAGGTTTGGGTTGGCTTTCCAAGCCAATGTGATCAATTTGGTCGATGCCAAAAAAGAAACCTCTGGAGCGCTTATCTTTTCCTGCACACTTGAAAATTAGCGTATGTGTTCCTTGAGCGATTTCTAGGTCAAGTGTGTGCTCCATCCTTGTCACCCTAGGGTCGAATAGGTTGACCGTGGGACCGACTTTTTTGCCATCCAATAGGATATCAAAATTACCGTAGTCTCTGGCCTTAGTCAGACCCAGCCTTAGCCCCTTGGCAGCCTCGGGAGCAGTCCATATAATTTCAAGCGATCCCTCTCCTCCCCATTTTATCGCT
>CAJWWL010000084.1 GCA_913048125.1 uncultured Opitutia bacterium
TCAAGAAGTTCAAATTATCAGGATCCTGCTCTTGTTTGCCAGATGCGTTAAACGTTGATACTAACAAGTTAGAGAAAAGGAGTATTTGGAGCAAGGGCTTCATTGTCCCAAGAGTCTGTGGCTTGCCTACGTGTGGCAAGGCTTGAATTCTTCGCTTGGTCTTGACCTACTTATTCATATTGCAGATCTTCACTCACATGAAGCGAAGAGATTTTTGTACGACCACCACTGTTGCCGCAATTGGGCTTACTGCTAACCAAGCCAAGAGTCAGCCTGAAGTTCGAAAAAGAGAATTTCGCGATAAGGTCTACAAATCCGTAAAGTGGGGTGGTAAAGTCAACATGGACCGTCTTCGTAAGCTTAAGGACCTCGGTTTTGACGGCATCGAAGGCTCTGCTCCGGGGATGGATACCGAAGGGTTGCGGAAAGCTTGTGCCGAAATCGATCTTCCCATGCATGGAGTCGTTTACAACAAGCACTGGAAGATGCGTCTTTCCTCACCCGACCCTGAAACCCGAGAAATTGGCCGTAAAGGCCTTGAAGAGGCAATGCGTGAATCCAAGGCTGTAGGTGGTTCATCCGTTCTTCTTGTACCCGGTCGAGTCTCTAAAAATAATGAAACCCATGACCAAGTATGGGAGCGCTCCATCGCCGAAATTCGAAAAGTTCTTCCTCTTGCCAGTCACCTAGGAATTCACGTTCTTATCGAAACTGTCTGGAATGGCTTCTGTTATAAGCCTGAACAGTTCCGCGACTACTTAGACGAAATTGATAGTCCTTGGGTTGGTGCCTACTACGATATCGGAAATATGCAGAAGTTCGCCCCTAGTCATGAGTGGATTCGCATCCTCGGTTCACGCTGTGTTAAGTTTGATGTTAAGGACTGGGGCGTCAAAAACGGTTTCTGCAAACTTGGCGAAGGTGACGTCGACTGGAAACTTGTTCGTAAGGAAATGGCACGTATCGACTTTTCTGGCTGGGTCACTCGAGAAGGTGGTGATGGTGGAGATGAGGTTACGGCAAAACTCATGGACGAGCTTCTTGACCTGTAACTGCTTATTTAGTCAATTTGGCCACTGCCCAATCTTGTTCCAGTTAGCTAGCTCTCAACTTCCTGTAAAAACCTTTTTACCACTTCGGTAGCCTGTTCGAGCTGGGTCAAATCAATCCATTCTTCAGACGTGTGTGCTTGAGCGATGTCGCCGGGTCCGTAGAGGATTGCTGGAATTCCTGCTGAAGCCAATGGAGAAGCGTCTGTAAAAAAGTCTGCACCAAGTGTGCGCCTTCGTCGGGCGACCTTCATGAACCGCTGTACCAATGGAAGTGCAGGGTTGGTTTCCAACGCATCACACGGTACACCGCGCAAGTCTAGAAAGTCTGGTTTTAATCCGTGAGGTTTGAGCACATCCAGAATTTCCTTTCGAACTGTATTCTCAGTTTCGCCGGGTAGGGTTCTTCGGTCGATATCGATAGAACAGGTATCGGGTACGATATTGGGCTGTGTACCACCCTGAATGACGCCTATATTGATAGTGGGACTTCCGAGCAATGGGTGTTGTTTCTCCTTTAGGCTATCATTGTACTCAGTGAGTAGTATCTCCACTGTTCGAGCCATCTGGTGGACTGCACTTTTACCTAAGTGGGGCGTTGCTCCGTGGGCCGCCTTCCCGACCACCTTGAGTTGCCACCAAAAGTCACCCTTGTGCGCAGTTATGATCTGTAGCCTTGTAGGTTCCCCAACAATAGCAAGGTCTGCCTTTGGCCCATTCCTTGCGTAGGCACGAGAACCGCTTTGCAAATGTTCTTCGTCAATGAGACCCAAAAAGATGATTTCCGTATGCTGAAGACGTTGCTTATATTTAGCGATTTGGCACAGTGCATGAAAGTATGCAGCAATGCACCCCTTTGTGTCGCATGCCCCACGTCCGTATAGGCGACCGTTGCTGATGGATGGCTTAAACTGTGAGTCATCCGCAGGAACAACATCCATGTGTGGCGCCAGTAGAATTCTTTTCTTCACCTTACCGGAAGGTTTTAACCTCACTAGTAAGTTTCGTCTTCCCGGCAATACTGCTTGTCTAGAAACGTCCAGTCCGTGCTTTTTCGCAAGCACGCTTAGATATTCAGCGACAGGTTCTTCCGCAGGTGTTTCTACATCAGGTCCAAGAAGCCTCGGATTGACGCTTGGGATTGCAACTAGGTCGCGAAGCAGACGGGTGACGGCGTTCATGTGGTTTTCACATTGTAGGTATCAGTAGCATTTGCAAAGAATTATTGCTCATGCATTATCATAACTCTGCTCTCGCGTGGGCAGTAGAGTTGTGCAGATTTGCAAATGATCAACATGTTCATGACTTATTGGATTGTCTCAGCCATACTTGTGATGGTGTGGGTTTTCCTACTGATCAAACAGCAGCAAGAACATCGTCGGTTTCTTGGTTTCGGCGGTGCTTGTATTGCAATGCTTGTTCTTACTGCGTTTTGGCAGGCTGAAGCTGTTCCTTGGTTGTGGAGATTCTTTAAAGCAGTTTTGCTCCTTTGGCAGACTGGCCTGATTATGTTGGTCTTTGATGCCTTTATCACATGGCGCGCAAATCTGTCCCAACGTGTGCCTTTGACCATCTGTTCCTTATTGAGCATCGCAGTCAACCTTGCTGCAGGTCTTCATTTTCTATGGCTTGCGACTGTAATGCCTGGTGGCGTTTAGAATAGTCTGAATTAGAGCATAGCCCATACTTCATCTCTCCATTTTTCAGCGAGACTTCCAACTGCTCCATCAGAGAAAAGATATGCCCAGGCTCCTTGGCCATTAAAAGCCATTGCTTGCCAGTGGGACTTGATAATATTTGCCACCTCTTTTCTTACATCGGGTGGTCGCCCATTTTCCTCCTCTGTAGAGCCAATTGCAATATCCAGATACCCGTGATAGGATGCGTCATCACTTGAGGCTGTGACTACATATGAGTCATAGATTGGTATGAAAGTCAGGTAGTAGGCTTCCGGCCAACTATATCCTGGGCCTGAGTCTGCCCAATTTAGGGTAAACAGTTCTTTTGAGAACCATTTCTTCATCCTCAATGGAAGCTGTCCTGAACTTGGTTCATTACGATTAAGATGAACTCCAGATTCAGGAGAATAGTAACCCCACTGCGGCAGTTTATCTCGGATCGATTGTAGCGCAATTCTTGCAACAGCATTTGCTAAGGAATTCTCTGAACTACTATCCCAATTGTTCGTATGCTCCACAATCCCCCTCTTAGATTCATCCCAACTTTCATCTCGAGTTATTGCATCGTAAGGGATCATCTCGGAGAATTTCTTGAAATAGTAAGGGCTTTTCACCTCTACACCTAGATATCTTGAGAGAACATCATGCTCAGATGGATAAAACAGTCCGTCAAAGCCCGTATCCTTTGACGGTTTCTGGAGTAAGCGCCCAACTGACTCTGTTTCACTTTTGGGATTAGAACGATCGTACATTGTAACGTATTTCTATATTTGCACCTCTTGGTGCGGATTTTCGGTTTTCCCTACCGCGCATCCAGCCTGTTTTGGCATGATCCACCGTGGCGACGTTAGGCGCTCGGTTGGCCAAGTTTAATCTTGTTTCTAAAGATGCTTGTTGGAGGGTATTAAAGAACTGTAGTGTATCTTTGGGATTGTGAAGCGAAACTCAAGAAACCCTTGTGTCATACTTCCTTTTCCAATCATTTGGGTCTTCCCTTTTTTAATTAAACAAAATTGGTCTGTGATCGCCGTATCGTTCTATTATATCTCGTGATGAATAAACTAAACTCCCTGATCTCTTCAGTTTTTTTTACAGTTTCCATGGCGCAAGTTACTGCTGCTGAACATCGATGGAATCAGACAGAACTAGGACCAACTTTTAGCGCTAGCCTTAAGCCTTCTGGCAAAGGAGAAAGATGGGAGCAATCTCCTAAGGTTATTGCTGTCAAGGTTGGCGAAAACGGCAATGCAGGTGTGGGGTTTGACACAGATTTGCTTCGAGTTGTTTCTGGTTGGACAGAGGGTTTTATTCGAGTCAACCCAGGACGCAATGCCTTGCTAGATCATCACTCAGCACGTGGGGTCGGACAGTTCGTTACTAAGCGTTCCCCAGGTTGGACTTACAATGGTCAGTGGATGAGTCACCCAAAGAATCGGGGTCCAATACCAAGTCATCAAGGTCGTTATGGGGGACTTTATATGCACGAGGAGCGTGTCGTGTTTTCTTACACAGTCGGTGAAGCTAAAGTCTTAGATTCACCGTGGTTGATTGAGAAGAATGGGCTATCGGTTTTCACTCGTAGTTTCGAAGCTGATAAAAGTCTTTCTGGTGAAAGTCTGGCGATTGCTCAGGGTCATTCGGGCAAACCGACGTTAAAGAGTTTTGGTGGAGTTGATCTCTTAGTCAGAAAGGCCTCAGATGGTGTCATCGCCCTACCTGTTAAGGGGAATGCCGTCGCTGTGGATGGAGGCGTGAATGGTCTGGCAATCAAGGTCTCAAACGGAAAGAAAAAACTCCGGTTCAAAGTGTATGTTTGGAAAGGCAATGAGGACGAATTGCCTAAGTTTGCAGCAATCGTGAAGTCTGATGGCAATTTAGAAAACCTCGCAGCTCTAACTAAGGGCGGCCCTCGTCGTTGGGTTGAGGACTTGGAGACTCAAGGAAAACTAGGAGAGGGAAAGGGGCCCTACGTCATCGACACGCTAACGCCACCCTTCGAGAACCCATGGAAGTCTATTCTTCACTTCGGTGGACATGATTTCTTCAGTAATGGCGATGTTGCAATCTGTACGATGGAGGGCGATGTCTGGTTGGTTAAGGGAGTTGATGAAAAGCTAGGAAAACTCACTTGGCAACGTATCGCAACTGGGCTCTATCATCCGCTTGGTCTTCGTATTGTTGACGATCAAATCTATGTCGCTGGCAGAGATCAAATTACACGACTTAAAGATTTGAATGGTGACGGTGAGACCGACTTTTATGAGAACTTCAACAATGAAGGCCAAGTCAGTCTTGGTTCCCATGAGTTTGTTACTGCTCTAGAGACTGACCCCGAGGGTAATTTTTATTACATCAAGTGTAGCAATGGTACGGACCATGGCGGTTCCATACTAAAAGTTCACAAGAGCGGCCAAGGCATTGAGCGTGTAGCTACCGGATTTCGTAATCCGAATGGTTTTTTTGTTGGCTCAAATGGAGTCATTACTGCAGCCGACCAACAGGGAGGCTGGGTTCCATCTTCCCGCGTCGATATTATCAAACCAGGAGGGTTCTACGGTTTCATGCCCATGCACCACAGAAAGACGGCACCCAAGACTTATGATGGCCCCGTCACTTGGATTCCGCACAAGGTGGATAACTCCTGCGGAGGTCAGGCATGGGTCGAAGGCAAGCGTTGGGGACCACTTGAGGGAGAACTTCTCCATCTGTCCTACGGTCGCTGTGAAATGTTTCACATACTTCGAGAAGAGGTAGACGGGGTAATTCAGGGGGCGGCAGTCAAATTTCCTTTGCGCTTTCTTTCCGGTGCAATGCGAGCCCGCTTCAACCCAAAAGATGGTCAACTATATGTCTCCGGCTTAAAGGGGTGGCAGACTTCTGGTGCACAAGATGGATCCATCCAGCGCGTACGATACACTGGCAAAAAGCTTCTTATGCCTTCAGGGCTTAATGTTCATTCCAATGGGGTCGTTCTTCGCTTTCATGAAAAACTAGATAAGGAATTAGCAGAAGATGTTGGTTCTTTTACTGTCAAACGTTGGAATTATCGTTGGACTAAGTCATACGGTTCCAAGCATTACAAACTTTCAGATCCTGATCAGGTTGGAGAAGACTCTGTGGAGGTGACTACAGCCCGACTCCTCTCGGACGAAAAGTCTGTCTTTGTTGGTCTAGCTGATGTTAAGAAGGTAATGCAAATGGAGATTGCTTATGACCTCGAGACCATTGGTGGAGAGGAAATCATAGGAAAGCTTCACAACACGATCCACCGCTTGCGAAAGCCACTTAACTGATGGAGCTATTGCTTCTGGTTAGCTAGGAAACGCACCAAGGAAGCAAAGTCCTCTAGTGACAATCCGTTGGCTAGTCCCGGTGGCATCATTGAAATAGGGAGTATGTCTTCGGATTTGATGTCCTTGGTTTTCAGTTTTGTTACCTTGCCGGATATGTCACGCATTTCAACTTGGTCACTTAATCTTCTTGTTACAAAGCCAACATGATTTTGGCCGTCTTTAGTCGAGATGTTAACTGTCTTGAAGCCTTGTGAAATCTCTTGGTTAGGTCGGAGAATGCTCATCGCAATTCTTTCGGCATTCATAATCCCTCCGATTTGACCTAGGTAAGGGCCTTTTTGTATTTCGTCTTTTTTCAGCGCGTGGCAGGCCGTGCATCCTTGGGATTCATACAACTTAGGGCCTTTTGTTGGATCTCCCTTAATCTTTCCTAGGGCAATCGTGAGATCCTCAATGCTCATTTTGCCAACCTGCCCCTTCTTCTTCATGATCTTATCGAGATCAACCAGAGGTTCTGGTTCGGATGTTTCCACTGATTTATCGACTTTGGGAAGGCCAGGGATTTCAACACGATCTTTGGTTAGCAACTCTGTTATTACAAACTGGGTCGCAGGATCGCTTTTTTTCACTGCCTCCAGAAGAGTTGCTTTGATCTCATCTGTTTTTTCCCATGGAGTAGGGTAGTAGTAAGGACCACGAGTGTCAGGTCGTGTACTCCACCATGTATCTCCCTTGTAGGTTTTCTCTTTGTTCGCCAATCTGACTAGGCTTCTGGAGATACGTTGTTTGGTTTCAGGTTCTTGGGTGGATTCAAAGCGCTTGATCAAGGCGTCAACTGCCTCAGATGTGTGCATGTAGCGTAGAGCCATTAACGCACCACTTTGGTTTTCTGTGCCGATCGCATCTACACAGACTGCGCCTGCTTGGAGAGCTACTAGTGCCTGACGGGCAACATGTGGTAGGATACTACCTGAGTTCGGAGTGGCATGAGGGCCTTCAGCGATTTGCTGTTTCCCTTTTCCAGCAAACTTTTTAATCGGTTTTTGGCTTACATAGAACCGCACCTTTCCACCATGATCAGTACTTGCAAGCCCAACCGTGCATTTAAATCGGACTACGTCACTTGGTATTTTCTTATAGGTGATGACACCGACTGAATGAGTTCCAATCCCAGTCTTCATTGGCTTGCCATCCTTGCGGGCGAGCTTTGCACCTGTCGGACTAATGCCTACTCCAGTCTTTCCCCAGCCTTGGGTTGCCTTACTCCACTTGATCTTTGTTAAATCAACTAAGGTCCCATCTTTTTTGACCAATACGGGATCAAGCCAGGCTCCATGATCGCTACCTGTCCCATTACCTCCATCACCTAAGGTCAGGTGGAGTTCCTTCCAGCTTGAAATATCGACATCAAACTCATGGGTAGACGCACCATCAATGATGGGACTCTGCAGACTAGAAGACTCTTTAGCAGTGGACTCCTCACTTGGGAGCGGATCAGCGACTGGTGGGTTGGAGACTTTGAGTAAGTCCATAGCAGCGGACTTGTCACCAAGTCTGCCAAGGGCAATCGCTGCTGCAACTTGTACCCGAGGGTTTTTACTATTTAGTGCTTTGACGAACGGTGACTTCGAGAGTCCATTGAGTTGAGACTTTCTGTCCGCCAGAGCACGGATAGCTTGTTCAGCAACAGCAGGATCATTCAACAATGAAAGTAGATGCTTGTGGGATTTGCTGCCCAGAAGCTGTTTTAGGGTATAGATTGCTGCAATTCGTGATCTGGGCGCTTGGTTTTTATCAACAGCTACGGCCAGTACTTCTTTGCCAGATCCTCCTCTTCTTAGGATTTCTTGTTGGGCGTGAAGTCTAGTTTTTGCACTAGGAGTGGATAGCATGTTCGCCAGATCGACGTCATTTCTTTTCTGGAGGTCGGGAAACTTAACATACTTCCATCCCTTCGGAGTAACCCTTGCTACATATCCTTCTGTTCCTCCTTTAAACCCTGAACTGCTCCAACTTCCTAAGAATAGGCGACCTGAACCATCGCAATCCACATCAGTGATTCTCCCGCATTTGATAAAATTCTCCTGCTTTTGTGTGAAGCTCGGACCATCGGGTTGGACTCTGTGAATGAACAATTCACCCCTGCCCCAATCGCACATCATCGGGACATCATTGTACTTATCCGGCCATCCGGGTTCTTCGAAAAACATTGCACCAGTTCCCGAACCGCCACCAACATCAACTAGCGCAGGAATGATCTCACTAGTGTATCGCTTGAAGAGCGTTGGATATCCATACTGACCAGTTTGGACCTCATGAATGAACCTCATATTCCAACCTCCTCCATCATTGGTATTTCCTCGGGTGAAAAGATTCATGAATGGATCTATGGCCACATCATAAATGTTTCTGAGTCCATGGGCATAAGCTTCCATTTCAGTACCATCAGGGCGCACTCTAATGATACCCCCACCATACATCGTTAATTTTGTTCCATCCGTTCCAGTTGCGTCCACAAATCCGAAGTCACCAATCGCAATATAGATCCATCCATCAATACCCATTCTGATTCCGTTTGTGGTGTGGTCTACACCGCGCGCTTGGTTGAATTTTCGTGTGCTTATCTCTTTGACCAGATGAACTGGAGGACCATCTGCCACGCCATCTTGGTCAGAATCCCTTAGTACGGAAAGGAACATGCCTTCAAATTTAGTACCTTCACCCCATTTGGTATGGAGGACAAAAAGCTTGTCACCTACGGGTATGATTCCTCTTGGGTTATCAAGCACCGCATAGACTGTGTGGGAGTCAGCAACTCCATCATGGTCTTCATCAACGAGTTTAATAATCCTACCTTTTCCAGCGCCTTTGCCCAGTGAACCAATCTGATCCACACCAGCAAACACCTCGCCAGTTGGTGCAACACCGATGCATGCAACACAAGGAGTTACTGTGTTTGGTGAGAAGAGCGAATGTTCTAGTTCTTCTGGTACCTTAACGTTAGCCCCAATTGAGTTGTAGAGCATTGTAAACGTAATTACAGCACAGTTGATAATTGTCGGTTTTGTAAATGTTCGCTTCATAGACTTATAAAATTTCTCTAAACGGAGCAGCGATTGGCTGAATAGGTTTCCAGAAGAACTACCACTCGAAGTCTCCGTAGTTAAAAAGAATTTCTTCTCCTGATTTGATCTCTCTAATTGCCTCAAATCGGGCAGTTTTCCAACGATTTGAGGTAATCAGACGTGTGTTGGGTTCCTCCCCGTGGTTGATATATCTAGTGTAGTTGGACTTCGGGCCTTCACCAACTATTATATGATCATTTGTGACCCACAAAAGGTATGCCGAACCCTCACATATTCCATCTTCTAAGTCATCCTCAGTTATGACTTCACCTGAGTAATACCCTAGAGTCTCTCCAGACATTATATCTACTTTTGCAAACAAACCGTTTCCGGCATTAGTGATTTCAGACTCTCTTACTTCGAAAGAATTCTCCGAATGGATTTCCACAATTCAAAAGCCTTCAAGATATCAGCCGTTTAACTGGCGTTTTAGGTCTGCAATTTCAATCGTCAGCTTGTTGATTTGTTGACTAGCTTTGGCCTCTGCCTCCTTAGCAGTAGAGAGAGCTCGTCCCATAGCTTCTGCGGCGGCATTGGCCTGAGATGCTGCTGCACGAAAGGTTTCATCATCGTCCACGGAGGAAAGCGCTGCACGAGTTTTTTCAGCAGAATCTTGTAGGATCTTGAACTGTTGATCTCGAGCTTCGGCTTGAGACTTCCATTTATTTTGGTCAGTCTGGCAGGAGGCTAAGCTTTCCTCTCTCTTGTTCAGTTCTTCCGTCACATGATTCACCTTGGCTTCGCAGGCTTTTACTTCTGCTCCAGCTTGCTCACAAGCCTTGTGGGATTGCTCTAGCTTTACTTTGGCTTCAGCCAGTTCTCTGCTACGAAGTTCCTTTTCTGCTTTGCATGCGGCTAAAATATTTTCGGCTTCCTGCTCCTTGGTTGCTGCTGTTTCGCAAGATGCTTGGGTGGTTTCAGTAACCTGTTTAGCTTGGTTTTCTACTGATTCGCAGTCTGCAAGTTGACGTTTGGCCTGTTCAAGTTGCGCCGAAAATCCTCCAGACCCTGTTGGTCTAGTCACTTCAGGTATGCTAACGGTAGGCAGATTCGCAGGTTGAGGGCTTGGCAAAGGCACAGCCGCTGGAGTGGGTTCTGGTGATGGGATAGGCGTCGGTGCAGAGATTGGAGCAGGTGCGTCTTTGGGGAGTCCAGGAGGCGTTGAGGGTGGTCCGCTTGTACCTGGTGCAGGAAGTGATACATCACCAGGTGCCGATGGTGGGCCATCCGGCATGCCTGCAGGTGGTTGAGCCATCGGTGATACTGGACCACCAGAGTCTGGTGCTGCTGGAGTAGGTGGGATGTCGGGAGTGGTAGGTGGCGGACCTCCAGCGATCTCCTTTTTCGGTAGGGTCTTTTTGGCAGGTAGCTTCTTGACTGGAAGTTTCTTGGCTAATGGCTTACGCTTTGGTTTGTCGAGCATGATAAGCGATATGAAGTCGGGGTCATCCTTTTCTTGTTCGCTGACTTGAACGATCACAACCTGCTGACCTGCAAGTGTTTTGTGAATACGGAAAACTTCATCGAGGTTGATCGGGTCATCATTGAACTCTTCTTCATCCAGCATGACCCACCATTCGTCGGCGAGTTTTTTGTCCTTGAGCCATTTTCTGACTTCTGGTTCGGAAAGTGGTTTGTCGATAGCCATGTTTATTCCCGGAGAGGGGTTTATGTTTGCGTTTGATTTCGATCGAATGAATAAATCGGTCTGTGAAAAGCAAATAAGCGTCGAGTGATGGAAATCCTACTCTATGTGCTGGCTGGTCTTATTTCGGGAATGATAGCTGGTTCACTTATCGGCGGTGCAATTGCATCCATGCTAAACATATGGTCGAATGATCTTGGTGAACGTGGATTAAGACGAAAGGTGTGTGTTTTCTCGGGTACTTGGTTAGGAGGGTTTCTCGGTGCTGTTGTTGGGTTTTTATTCAGGGTTCTATGAACCTTCATGTCGCTCCGTTTTGGAGCTCCAACCTATAATCACAACTCTGACAGTTCGACAAATTGCTTACCCCAATTATTGCTGGCTAATCCTGTAGAATTTAAGACTAGTACTGCTGACGGGTAAGGAATACGTATGAACTCCTTCTTGGATCGTTGTCGTTTCTGGAGTCCAGGAATTGGCGGCGGGGGTGCGGGATTCGAGTTGGTAGATGCGATTAGGGAGGGCTTCGAAAGTGAAAAAAAAATGCCCATCAACTAGCGATGGAGATTTAAGCGAGAATGACTTTGCAGGGTCGGTAGGGTCAGTTCCCGCAAGGTACTCCAGAATATTGCTTTGCCCATCTCCGTCAAAGTCGCTGGAGCCCGTCTGGGTCAAGTCGCCGAAATTAGATTGCTCCCACGCATCAGGTAGGTCGTCCGTGTCATTGTCGGCTTGGTTGTCGGTTAAATTGATTGTAATGACTTTAGCGAAGTTCGCTCCGTAACTGTCGGAAACGCGTAATCCTAGTTGAAAAGGGCCAGACTCCGATGGAGTGGTTGCCTTGATGAGTTGCACTTCATTACCTTGCAGGCTGAATCTGTCTTTGCCGATTCCTGTGAGTGCGAAAGTGAAAGTGTCCCGTGGAAATGTATCTATAACTGTAAGGGTGCCGACTGAATCTCCAACATTTAATGTTCTGTCGAGTGTGCCTGGGGTCAGTAGGATGTCGGAGGGGGGGGTATTGGGAGGTTCTGAACCACCAGGTGATCCATGGAGCACGCGACCAGTCCTCCACGTGTCCGGTTGATCCCAGTTTTCGGGGTATGCGCTTTCGTCGGAAATTTCTAGGGAAAAGCCATCTCCGTCCGTGTCCTCGTGCCAAGCATCGGAGTAGTTGAATTCAAGAATGCCGATACCGGTGGGGGTTTCTAGGCGGAGTTTTTCTCCTCCATTGGAGAGATTGCCAGAATACTCTCCATCTGGTTTGGTAGTATAACGCCTCTCAAAGGCTGTTGAATCATTTGCTAGCACAAGTGTGGCACCTGCTCGGAGGATTTTTGCTTGGAAGGTGTGTTCGATCCCGTTGGTGAAGCGTACTTTTGTTAGGTCTAGTAACGAGTCGCCAATATTTTTAAGCTCTATGTATTCGAAATCTGATCCACCTAAGGGGTTATACATGATTTCAACGATGCGTAGATTAGCTAGCAGA